>JAYTNK010000026.1:0-13059 GCA_043748375.1 Cytophagales bacterium | reverse complement strand
GCAAGGCACATATCCTTAGAATTTCATCTGCTAAAAAACATTAGACTTCTTGCGAAAGTGCCTTTTCCCTCTCTCAAAATGGAGAGAGGGCAGGGTGTGAGGCTTTTAAAAACACTTTCACAAGAAATCTCTTTGTTCTTTTTGCGAGTTTTCTTTTTAGGCTAAAAATAAAAAATATACTTCACACAATTATTTTAAACGTCTTGTCGTTTTAATTCAAATACTCATTTCCCCACTTTCTTTTTATGAAAAAGTACTTTCAAAATACTTTCGCCTTACTTATAGTAACGGCATTCTTGGCAAATACTCCTACTTTTGCTCAGTTTACAACCTACAATTTTACGGCATTTGGCGTAAAATTTGACGTTCCTAACACACACAAAATCAAAAAAAATCAAGGCACAGAATTTGAGTCAGGCGACAATCTCACTTGGTTAGAATTATATCCTTTCAATGATGCCTCTGTTACCTCAGACGCTATGATTGATATTGTAATAGGCGAAAAAGCCATGAAAGTAGAACAAAGAGGCAAATATACCTCTGGTGGCTATAATGGCACTTGGATTCGTTGTACAGACGATGCACATCCAGATTGGAAGTTTTGGGTAATTGGATTCATTGACCCCAATAGCGAAACTAATTTTTATTCCATCATTTGGTATAAAAAGAATAACCAAACTGCATACGACATTGCGTACAAGATGTCTTACAGCTTCAAAAAATAAGACATGGAATATAAGAATTTGGTTGTCTGACAATTTTTGTGGAGATTTAGCTATTTGATTTATCAAACACCTTTTTGTGCCAAGTTTATGATAAATCATAAGCCTACATTGCCCCATTTCTACAAAAATTGTCAGAGAGCCATTTTAAAAAAACACCTCTTTATTTTCAACACAAGGCTACAGGCTGAACAAAACACCTTGCCTACACAGCGCAGGCAAGGCGTTTATCCTTAGAACTTCATCTTTTCGTGTTTATCCCAAATGCCCCAATGCGCCCCTACAATGCCTTCCGCGCCTGTTTTCCACGACTCGTCAAAGGAGGAGAAATAAAAACAAGGTATGGTTTCATTGGCAGTCCAGAGTTGCGTATTGATGAAATAATCTCTCGCGCTTTGGTGCGAAGGAATAGCTCCTTTTAGCTCTTCGCCTTGGCTGGGCCACCCCGTTTCCGTAATGATGACTTGCTTGCCATTACCTGCCGCTTTTGCTTGTTCGTACATGGCATTCATATAAGCCAATGAATTTTCAAAGGCGCAACCTTCCCAAAAAGGGTAACAATTACACAATATCACGTCACAAAGTTCCGTAATGCGGGGGCGATGCGAAAACTCATAATACGCATCTACATAGCCAACGGGTATGGTAGGAATTTCGGCTTTTACCTTTTTGATAAAATCTATCAATTCATCTTCCGTTAAATCCTTGCGGTACATGACTTCATTGCCCACAGCCGCAATATCTACATAGCCTTCTTTGGCTAATTGTAAAAGTCCCGCTATTTCTTTTTGATTTACTTCATCATCATTACCGAGCCACGCGCCTACTAAGGTTTTGATGCCCATTTCTTTGGCTACTTTCGGAATAAACTCGTTTCCTTCAGTACAAGAAAAAGAGCGTATCCATTGTGTATGAGGCTTCAATATCTCCATACGCCGTCTTACCTGCGCTTCCGAAATAATATCACCTGGTTTCTGCCCATCTTCATAGAGGCTGAAGCAAAAACCATGCACGCCTTTAGAGAGCGTTTCTGTAAACAAGTCGTTTAATGTTTCTTCTGATTTACCCTCCACAAAACTGAGATGGGCATCAGGAGTTAACGAAAGTAGGTTTTCTTTTTTGAATGACATAATAGGATTTAATTTTAGGGTTTGATGTTTTTTTGAGGATGTCGATGTGGTATTTTGTTTTTAGCGTTTTGCTGGGTATTTTATTTTTTCAAATTTATCCCAAATACCCCAACTCTGACCAATATCTCCTTCGTGGCGCACTTTCCAAGCCTCATCAAAAGAAGAAAAATAAAATATCTCTATGCCTTGCTGTTTACTCCAATTATTTAAGTCAATAAAATACTTCATCACATTGACTTTGGCAGGCACTGCTTGATTGATAGGTTCGCCTTCGCTAGGCCACCCCGTTTCTGTAATGATTACTTTTTTATCTTTAGCAATAGTTTTGATAAAAGCATACATTTTTTGTAAATAAGTGGAGGATTGCGCAATATCGTATCCTTCCCAAAAAGGATAACAATTCGCCAAAATCACATCACAAATATCCACCAATTCTGGATGTTCTATAAATTGATGGTAAGTATCAACACAACCTACGGGTATGTTTGGAAGTGCTTTTTTAACTCGTTGAATGTAGGCTATCAATTCCTCTTTGGACAATTCACCTCGTAATAAGACTTCATTGCCTACCGCTACTATATCTGCCTGACCAGCTTTGGCAAGGGCAATCAAACTGTCTATTTCTCGCTCATTGGCTTCTTTATCATTGCCTATCCAAGCCCCTGCTATAGTTTTCAGTCCATATTCACGCGCTATCTTAGGAATCAACTCATTTCCTTCTGTACAAGAAAAAGAGCGCACCCATTTTGTATAGGGTTGGATAATCTCCATTCTTTGGCGTATTTGCGCTTCGCTCAAAACATCTCCAATGATTTGCTCTTTCAAATAAGGGCTAAAGCACAGTCCATGCACTTGGCTACTCAAAGATTGTGTAAAAATGGTTTGTATTTCTGCCTCGCTTTTTTGAGAAAAATCGGTAGTTATAGCTCCATTAAATTGAAATTTATTGGCAAGCAAATCAAATTGGGCATTTTGATAATAAGATGAGCCTGTTGGTGTGGGTTTGGCTTTGCGTTTTTCCAATGCATCAGTAATTTCTTTGGCGCGTGCTTCGTCAAGGTCATAATTCCACATCACTGCTATCGCAATCAAAGTTCCTACAATGGGTATGCCTGAATAAAAAGCCCGCAAACCTATGAGTGTCATTTCAGACTGCGGACTAATAGTAGCATTAAAACCAATAAGGTCAAGAATTAAGCCACTCAATGCACCTGCAAGTGCCACACCAAATTTGACCATCCACCAATAAATTGCGCCAAAAACACCTTCCCTGCGCTTGCCTGTGTTGAGTTCATCTAAATCTATCACATCAGAAGTCATAGACATCATCAACATAAATAAACTTCCTATGCCAAACGAAAAGAAAGGTAAAGCAAAAAGGAACATATAAGGTTTACCTGGTATAAATAAGAACCAAAGTAAAATATAGCCAATAATTGAAATACCTTGAGATACAAGAAAAGCTCTTTTCTTACCCATACTTCTCGACATCTGGGCTACCACAGGAATAACCACAAAGGTTGTAACCAATGCGCCTGCGCTACCAAAAAGAGGTGTCCAAATACCTGCCGCTTCCGCCTTGCCTGCAAATAGATAATGCACTACGATAAAAAAAGAAAAAGCCGCAACTGTATTGAAGGCACTGAAGATGAAAAGAGTAGCCACGCACAATTTTCTGAAAGGGGCTGATTGAAATGCCTCTTTAAAGCCTACTAAAATTTCCTTCATGCTACTTCCAATAGTTCGAACAGTCAGAGGTGCGTAATTTTCATGAAGGGTAGATTGGCTTTTGATAAAAATGGCAGGCACTATGGCAAATATGGTGCAGACAATGCCCACCCAAAGAGCCAATTCACGTGTCGCTTTTTCAGGACTTGAAAACCATTCTGGACTATATATGATTACCCAAAACCAAGGAGCAATTACCCAAGCCCATTGCCCTATCCATTGAGAAATAGCCATGATGGTAGTACGCTCATGAAAATCATTGCTCATTTCATAGCCCATTGCCACATACGGAACGCCAAAAATCGTTAGCCCCAAATAAAATACAAAAGACCAAAGAAGGAAATGATAAAAATTGTAACTTATCCCACTTTCTTTGTGGATTTGCCACATGGCTACAAAGGAAATACCTGTCAATATCGCGCCTATTAAAACGTATTGTCTTCTACGCCCCCAACGAGATTTTGTGTTGTCAGAGATAAAACCCATAATAGGGTCAGTTATCGCATCAAAAATTTTGGGTAACAGATAAATGATACCCAACATCCAGCCTGGAAAGCCAAGGTTTTGGATTAATACCACCATAAATATTCCAAGTATAGCTGGGAACATTTGGTTAGCGAGCATTCCTATGCCAAACGCCAATTTCTGTCCAAAAGGAACTTTGTTACTTGTAGTTACGCTCATTTTAATATCGTTGGTTTAACATTTTGGTACATTATGGCTTGATTATCAGTGTTAAATGCTGTTGCCCGTGTCTTACAGGCAACACCTCGACCAATCCGAAAATTGGCATAGAGAGCGGTTTTCCCGCAAGCAATGGATGGGAGGGAGGTTCTACTTTTTCAACAAAATCGTTTGTATTGCTTTGGGTGCAATGGTAGCGTTTATTGTTTGTTCTTGCAAGGAAACAGAAAAACTTTTTTTAGTTTCAGTAGGATTGAATAAAACCGCTACAATAGAACCATCAGGATTTTGCGTTGCCGTAACCATCAATTCCTTATCAGGATTTTCGAAACCTATGCGCATAGCATCAGGACGGATAAACTTGCTGAAGTGCGCCATCACATAATACAAAGGCGTAAAATATACTTCGTCTTTTTCAGGGTCGACAATTACAGGTGCGACACACCAGTTTTTGAACCAATTAGGACCGCCTTGTTTGTCCAATACCATATTCCAATCTATCCAGCCATCGACATAATTGTTGAGGCAACCAATAATATCTGTCGCATATCGAAAAGCAGGTGCATATTTGGGGTGCAAATGTTTCTCCTTTTCGCTTGCCCAATCCCAACCCCAATCTGTAGCTTCTTTGCGCCAATACCAAGCATCATCTTGCCATTTGGGAACTTCAGAATCTACACAGCCCTCTGTTTCGATAAGCAATTTATCTGGGCGTTTTTTGTGGGCATACTGCAAGGCATCAGGGAAATAATCATAAGTGCTTTCGTACCAATGTACCGCCGTTCCTGCAAAGTATTTTGATGATTTTTCATCACGATACATTTCATCAACCCATTCTTTCAAACCAGCTCTGTTTTGGTCATAGCCCAATATTTTTACATTTCCGTAGCCATCTTTTTCTAATTTTGGACCTAAGAAATCCTGCACAAAGTCCGTCATTTCTTTAGGCGAAAAAAGCATACTTTCCCAATTATTGCCATTGCCATGTGGTTCATTTTCTACCGTAATTCCCCATATATCAATGCCTTGTTTCTTGTATTCCGTAAAGTATTTTGAAAAAAACAAAGCCCATGTTTCGTTGTATTTAGGCAAGAGCTTGCCTCCTATCCATTTGTTATTGTCTTTCATCCAAGGTGGCGCAGTCCAAGGCGAAGCTATGATTTTGAAACCATCTTTGGAGATTTTTTGCGCATCTTTTATCATGGGTATGATATCGTCCATGTCCTCTTTGATGCTAAAATTCTTCAGTTCCATATCGTCTGCCACAGGCGCGTAGGAATATTGCCCCAAAGAAAAATCGCAGGAATTGATATGCGTTCTTGTGAGTGAATAGTTTGCGCCTTCCTCACTAAAATAGGCTTTTAGGATTTTTTCGCGGTTTGCCTTACCTACTTTATTTAGTAGGTAAGCCGAACTTTCTGTAAAAGAACCTCCAAAACCTGTAATTTTCTGAAATTTTTCCTCCGTTTTCAGCTTGATTTTGATAGCATTTTCTGTTGCAGGAGTTTCCTCGATTTTAGTCAATTTGTTCCCACTCGCCGAAGTTTCGTATAGCTCGGCTTTCCATGTTTTTTGAGGCTGACAATTCATCATCAGAAAGGTTAGTACTGCGATAGGTAAAAATTTTAATTTCATTTATTCGAAGGATTTGATGACTGTATGGGCAACCCTGCGTGGTTGCCCTTTTTGTAGGTGCAATTTTTTATTTCTATCTAAAATGTGTGTGGGCGAAAGGACAACCAATTTTTGGCAAAAGGGCAAACACGTAGGTTTGCCCCTACAATTTTTTTGGTATTTCTACCTCATTCAATAATTTCTGAAAATTGCCTTCGAAGGTCTTTTGAATAGGGTTTCCATCTCGCATCAAACCCTTAAAAACACCCTTATCCACCAAATCCCAAATAGCCCATTTTGCCTTTCCGTCAAGCGTAAAAAGTCCAAAATTATTTTCAGAGCCTTCCGCATTGGAGGCATCTTTCCAAATTTCATCAAAAGCTTCAAAATAGAAGCACGAAATTTTATTTTCATTCGTCCATTTGCGCATTTTTTTATAGAAAATGCCTGACTTATATTCGTCTGTCGCTTTTGCGCCCTTGTTCCCGTATAACCCATTGCAATGCGTAGCCCAGCCCGTTTCCCCAATATGCAAGGTTTTTTGCACGCCCAAACTTTGCATATATTTTTCTACGGCTTTGTATTGTTCGATGGCATATTGCATAGCACGTTCCATTGCCAACTCTATCTGTTCTTCTTTAGATTTCTCCAACTCGCCTGCCTTCACACCCCAAAAAATAGGGTGATAATGTGTGTCATGCATTGGATAGGTATGCAAGGAAATATAATCTACCGCTTTGATGAGTTCATTCAAATCGTTTACGTGATATTCAGCCTCTCCCCCACCCCAAGAAGCGAAATTATCGGAACTCGTTATCCACAAATCTTTAGGCAAGTCGCCTTTCGCCTTTAATGCTTGTAAATGTTTTACCCATTTCAGAATAACTGAAGGTTGCACATAGTACGCACTTGCCCATTTTACCATCGCCTCGTTGCCAACAGCAATGATTTTGATGATTTCGGGGTATTTTTTGGCTAATTCTACAGCGTGTTCTATCTCGGTAGGGTTTCTTTCGCTTTCCTCATTGTGATTGGGTTCGAAGCCTGTCCACGCATTTTTGCAGTCAATCCACGCACCCAGCATCACATACATTTGAAATGTAGAGATTTCCTTATTCAATTCTTCTATGGCTTCCAAAACATGATTCACTTCGGGCAAATGCACATTATAGGTTCTGATGATTTTCACACCCATTGCCGAAAGAATTTTCATATCTTCTTTCAGTTGCGCAACCGTAGGTGTTACACGTCTGCTTTGGGTGCGATAGCCTCCGTAAGAGATGGCGAGATAGTCAGGATTGCCCAATATTTGTGAAGCTGTGATATTTCTTTTGGTATTTTTCATGGTAACACAACCTAAAGTTGTAAAGGTAAGGAATAGAAAAAAAAAGGTTTTAGAGAGGTTTCCCATAGATTTATTTGCGAAACTTTGCTTAATAGGATAGGTTTTTAAAATTTTCAGACCCTATCCTATTAAGCAAAGGAAAATATGAGTTTAGTTACTTTTCAGGAATTAAATATCCAACAATTTCAAGCGTTTTATCAACAATATCCATAACTTTATTCACAAAATCTTCTGCAAATTGTTCATTTTCTTTGCTTGTTTTGCCATAGGGATTCCAATTTGCAAAACTCTCATCGGGCAGAGTTTCCCATACTACCCAATCTGGCTCAGGCTCTCTAAAAAAAATGCCAAATTTTGTTCTCATTACTTCAACTAACTTGTTTCTCATGTCTTCAGATACCCCTTTGTCAATTAAACCAAAGTACATTTCGCTACAGGGAGGGTATTCAAATTCAAAACCTATCTTTAACTTATTAGATTCAAGAAAATCAGTTGAAATGTGAAAACCATGAACGTTTCTATTTGGAGTTTTAAATCCATTATATATTAGGTTTTTAGCCTTACATATATTTTCCAGTTTTTCTTCTACTATTTCCACTACTTCATTTAGTATTTGTACTTTTGCCTCCTCGAAGTTGCCAGCTATCATTTGGGCTTCTTCAAAATTGTCGTTAATAACTTTATAAAGTTCCTTTGCCATTTCGTTGTTTTGGGCTTGTCCCGTTAGATGGTTTAGATGAATGATGTATTGTTTGATAGTTTCACGTAAAATAGGCAAGTTTGCCGTTTCTTTGTGACAAAATTCGAGCCATTCGATAATGTGCGTTTTGTAAGAGATAGGAAAATAATCCTTGTTTACTATTAAACCGCCTGCACTTTCGCTTTTGTGTTCATCTGGCGTGAGGTACAAAAGTTTGAAATTAATTTTGTCCTTACCTGCGTTATGGTAACGTTTTACTTGTTCGTTTTGGTCACTTGCCCAAATTTTATTTTCAATGTAAATCGTGCCATTTGAAGCCTTTAGCAAAATATCTAACCTACCATTTCCGCTTAATGATACTTCCCTACGCACTTCAGCATTTTGGTAGGCAAGTTTGTTGTCTATGATGTTATGTTTTACCAAAACATCTAAAAATAGCTCCAAAAACTTGCCTCCTTGTGCGTGTGTACCTTTGGGATTCAATAATGCGACTATAAAATCGCTGTGTTTGTTTTCATTAGTCCGAAAAATATCGAATATGTTGAAACCTTCTCCTTTCAGGCGGGCTATTTCTTCATGCTTTTCGCGTATCTTGCCTACTTCCGCAAGCATTTCTTGCAAATTTTCTATATTTGGTTGCATATTTTAGTTTTTTAAGTTTAATTCCTATCCTATTGAGCAAAGAAATTATCAAAATTGTATTTTCACCTTTATCGAGGTTATTTTTCTATTGCGTTTGAACAGGTTTTCGGAGTAGGCGCGAACCTACGTGTTGCCCTTTTGAATAATAGTAGGGGCGAACCTATGTGTTGTGCCCTTTTGAATAATAGTAGGCGCGAACCTACGTGTTTGCCCTTTTGAATAATATTAGGGGCGAACCTACGTGTTGCCCTTTTGAATAATAGTGGGCGCGAACCTACGTGTTGTGCCCTTTTGAATAATAGTAGGCGCGAACCTACGTATTGCCCTTTTGAATAATAGGGCAAACACATAGGTTTGCCCCTACAAACGTATCTTCACCTTTATCGAAATTATCTTTCCGTTTCGTTTGAATAGGTTTTTTGTGTCCTCTATGGGCAGGCAAGTTTGGTTGTATGATTTCGAAATAGCTTTTTCGTCCACAACTTCAATGCCTTCTGTTTCTGCGATTTGATAGACTACAGGCACGCTACAGATAGTAAAAAATAAAGCGTCCTTGCCTACCATTGTTTCGTTCTTTTTGCCCTGTACATCAAAGAAAAATACTTTTTTCTCGTCTGTTAAAAACTCCTCTTTCTGAAGCAAATGCGGTTCAAAATGAAGTTTCCCCTCTTTGATGCAGATGCCCAATTCTCCAAATCTACTCAAAATATCTTCTTTCACTTGCCCTGTCATACCAGGTTGTTGCGCACCTTTGTTGAAAGGCGTATGCGAATAAGGCGTTACGGGAAAAGCACCATACACTTCAGGCGATTTATGCACCCCAATTCCATCAAAAATTTGGTGAAAATGAGCGTTTAGTTTATCAAGTGTTTCTTTATCAGTCCCTTCATTGGTGGCGCGTAGGCAAGTTTCTTGTACTGCCAAAAGATGCTTCGAAACCATGTGCCAATAAATAGAACCCAAACCTTCATAACCATAAAATGTGCCTGACCTGCCTGTAAATTCTTTGTGATTAAAGACTTCTTCAAAAATATCCAAAATCAAGGCTTTTTCAGTTTTTACCAAATCTTGGTACTTGCCTGCCAAACCCACTAAAGCGTGGCTCAAATCATCTGCATTTTTGAAATTACCGTTGAAATGATAGCCTCCTTTTACGTCTTTTTCGGCAATGGCATTGTTCGAATCCATCAATAATTCCATCAACAACTTCGAACTCACAAACAAGTTTGTAGGAATGTCGTTCCTTTGCAAAAAGCCTTTCAGGTTTTTGTTAGGGTACAAGATATAGCTATTTTGGTCTTGCCTATAGAGCGAACTTTGGCGTAATGCATCAAGCACTTGTACACTTTCTTCAGCAGAAAGATAACCCGAACTTAACACCCCTACTTGTCCCTCTAACATTTCGCTCAAGTAAGTTATCGAGATATTGTTCTCGTTGTAATTCAGTAAGTTATAAGCGTGATAAAGGTTGTCTGAACGTTTGTTTGCCTTGATAGAATGTTCTAAAAATTCAAGTGAAGTATCCACCAATTTCGCCAACTCACCAGTAGAAATCATTTTCTTTTCCCCACTGAAAAAATGTTGGTAAATATTGCCCCTATAATGACTTCCTGCATTGCCCAAAGCATCAGTAATTAGTTTTCTCACTGCGCCATTGATAGGTGCGGAAAGTATATCAGTATATTGGGTAAAAACTTTTGATATTTGGGTAAAAAATAAGTGCAACTCTGCCGAAACCTCCAAGTTTTGCGCCTTTGCTTTGTGCAAAACATTTTGGAAAAATTTTAAAAACCTTCTTAAATAATAGAGCGTAACCATCGAAACGCCATTGCCAACCAAAGCATTATTGGCATCATTCCATTCTGGTCTTTGGGTATTCATCCATATCCCAGCTTCAGGTATAAAATTGGATAATTTACTAAGTAGGGTAGCTAAGATTTTTTCAGTAAAATTTACGCGGTGTATTTCTTGATTTTTGTTTGTAAGCAATGCACCATCTGCGCCCATTATTTTGATGCGTGCATGGATTTTATGTTCGTTTTCGTTATCAAAAACAATCGTATCTTTCGGATTTTTAACGATTTCGCTGTAAGGTTTTATTTGATAAGGCACATTCGCATACACGAAATCTTGCCTGCCCAACAGTCCTTCGATAGCTCCTGCTTGTTTTTGTTCTGCAAATTCTAAGAACTTCAAGAGGTAAATAATTTGATGGTCGCCCCAATAGCCAATGTATGCCCAAGGGTTATCGGGTTCAACGGTTTCCCAATCGAAGCCATCTTTGGTAACGCGGTAAGGATTGTAGCCATCAAAGGTTGAGGCATTGAGGAATTTGTAAATCATTCCCTCAATAAATTCGGGATAAGCATACGCCAATGCCTCCCAATTCTGGAATATATCGCGCCAATTTCCTTGATAATCTAATATTTTTGAGCCGTCTATTTCGCTGTTGGTATTGATAGAAAACTGATTCCAAGGACGACTTGGGTCTCCGTGCCTGCGACTAAATTTCAACGGTAAATATTCAGTTGCCAATCGTACAAAATCCTGATGACCAGCCTTTTGTAAAATATCTTGTAGTTCGAAAAGAGAAAAAACGGCAGGCAAGTTCTTGAGTGCGTCTTGCGCTTCTGTGAAAACTTGTTTATTCGCTTTTTGCAGGTAAGTTTCAAAGTCGTGTTTTTCGATTTGGTAATTGTTATCAAAAATACCGCCTCTCATGATATTGAAAAGCACATTGGAGAAATGTCGTGTGTCTTTGAGTTCATCAGCCGTATATTGCAAAGCGTCAGCACCTGCCGTTAGCGCGATTAAACGCTCCGTTCCTGCTTCTACGTCTGCTAAAACCTTGCCTATTAGTGATTGCCTCTCCCTGCCCTCTCCAAAAGAGAGGGTATCGTTTTTGATTTGTTCATTCAAGGCAATGACAGAAGCGTGTGTTTGGTTTACATTCGCCACTATTACCCACGTTTTTTCCTTGCCTGCCTCAAGTGTGCATTGGCTCGCTATAAAATACGCGCCTTTTTCGCCTTTAATGTCTGTTTCTTGTGTAACATTTTTGCCTTGCCTGAAATTTTGAAATTGTAGTGTAGAAAGCAAATAAACATGTTTTTCCAAGCCTTCACTCCATGCTACATTGGTTTTGAGGGCTTCGCTTGGCTCGGCTTTATCTACGATAATCGCACTCAAGGCAAACATTGCCAAGCCTGTTTCTGCTACTAATTCAGTGCGTTTATATGCATCTACCAGATTGCTTACTTTAGTTTGTAAATCACTTGGCACTCCGTATGGCACCACGTTTTGCAAACCGTCTATAAGCTCTATAGTCTGCGTTTCTGTCGAAAGATTTACTAATTTGGCTTGTTTTACAAAACCATAAATATTGCTTGTACTCCATTCATATTGGAAACTTAGCCCGATGTCATGATTAATTTCTTCAAAAATAACTTTGTTGCTAAACCTATTTTGATAAAGGTTTCTACTGATTGAAAAAATTCCTTCGCTACGCATTGAAAAAGGCTCCCACAAAATGGTCTTTCCATTTTGATAAATCCGAAGAATCGTTTTGCTTCCCGTAATTTCTGCGGTATCCGTTATTTTATCGTCTGTATAATACGGAAATAAAGCAAATTCAGCGTTCTTTCTCCCCGCACTGATGCCTCCATTGCTTGAAACAAACAGCCAGTGATTGGAATCGCTGACGATGCTCATAAAAAAAGGGCGCATCTCTTGCACATTCGAAATTTTATAAAAAGTTTCTCCGTTTATTACAAGGCTTTTTAATGTATCCATCGTTTTAGGTTATTTTATGGGATAGAATAATGTTTTTGTAGGGGTGAACCTATGTGTTCGCTATATATGGCAAAAAAGAGGCGAACACGTAGGTTCGCCCCTACATTATATGGCAAAAAAAGAGGCGAACACGTAGGTTCGCCCCTACATTTATTTTGAATTATTTCTGTTTGTACACCTTCACATAATCTATTAACATAGATTGCGGAAAAGGAGTGCCATCAGTAGGAAAGCCTACGAAATTACCACCTACAGCTACATTGAGTATCATAAAAAAAGGTTGGTCATAGACCCATTGTCCTGTAACATCACTTGGCGTGATTCTTTTGTATAAGAAATCATTTACAAAAAAGTCAATATAATCGCTTCCCCATTCTACAGCATAAATGTAGTAGTCTGCATCAAAACGACCATTTTGAAGTCCATAAGATCTTGAGATAGCGTTACCGCCAGAATAGCCAGGCCCGTGTACGCTTCCAATCGTGATATTTGATTGCTGTCCACGTTGCTCCATGATGTCAATTTCACCACATTGAGGCCAAGGTGTTGTATCAATATTGCTGCCGAGCATCCAAAAAGCAGGCCAAATACCTGGTCCTGTAGGGGTTTTGATGCGTGCTTCAAAGCGGCCATACAACCAATCGCCCTTGTCCTTGGTGCGCAAACGTGCCGAGGTGTATTGTTTGCCGCTGTAGGCTTCCT
>JAYTNK010000025.1:0-3356 GCA_043748375.1 Cytophagales bacterium | reverse complement strand
GGCTGACGGGGCGGGTAAGCGTAAAGGGGGTAAGGTTTGCCCATGTGTCGGGCGCGTCTGTCAATACTAATTGCATTATTTTGTAACGACAGGGGTTTTGCTAGCAAACCGTTTGTTGAATTTCTCCACACGACCAGCAGTATCAAGAAACATTTTCTTGCCTGTATAAAAAGGGTGTGATGCTGAACTAACTTCGAGTTTTACGAGTGGGTAGTTTTTGCCATCAAGTTCGATGGTTTCGCTTGTGTTTACTGTTGAACGTGTAATAAACTTGGTGTCGGCTGACATATCCATGAATACTACTTCGCGATAATTGGGGTGAATATCCTTTTTCATTATAATTGTTTTTTAGAATTTCAGAATAGAGGCGCAAAGATAGCTGTTTTTTTGTAAAAATAAAATACTTATTAAATTATTTTCCCCCATGCTATATTCATCGCTATAACAGATGTATGTTTTTTGTAATATTTAGTGTAAAAGTACAGAAATAATGCAAAAAATCAAACCTTGTAACCTTTCCAAGCAAACCAAGCGATATAGGCATAACAAGCTACAGGAAGCATAAACGAAAACTGTATGCCTTGACTGTCTGCTAAAAAGCCTTGCAATAAAGGCATTAGCGCACCGCCTACAATGGCTGTACTCAACAAGCCTGCGCCTTGATTGGTGTATTTTCCTAAGTCTTTCACAGCAAGCGTAAAAATAGTAGGAAACATCAAGGAATTAAAAAACCCAATGCTTAGAAAAGCATATATAGAAGTCCAACCTGTAGTTAAAACGCCTATTTGAAGCAAAACTATCACACACAAAGCATGGAATAACAATACATTTGCAGGGCGAAAACGTTGCAATAATACTGTGCCCAAAAACCTGCCCACCATAGCTCCTCCCCAATATAAAATCAAGTATTGACTTGCCTCCCGTTCCGTTATTTTAGCCGTTTCAACAATATAATTGGTGAGAAAACTGCCGATAGCCACCTCGCCTCCAACATAACAAAAAATGCCAACCACGCCCGCTACTAAATGCTTGTATTGCCACGCTTTAGCATGGGTAGGCAAGGCTTGTTCTTGAGCAGTAACCGTAGGGAGTTTGAGGAAGTACATCAAAGAGGCTATCGTAAATAAAGACAATGCCAATCCCAAATAAGGGAGTTGAACTGCCTGCAGATTTTTTTCGGTATCGCCTTTTACCATAAGCGAAAGAATAACGGCAGAGCCGAATAGTGGCGCAAGGGTTGTACCCAATGAATTAAACGCTTGTGTAAGGGTAAGGCGTGCAGAAGCTGTTTCTGGTTTACCAAGAATAGACACATACGGATTGCCCGCCACCTGTAGCAAGGTAATACCTGTAGCCAATACAAACAAGGCAAACAAAAATAAGCCATATACCCGCATTTGTGCCGCAGGATAAAATAACAAACAGCCTATTCCAGCCACTATAAAGCCAAGAATCATGGCTCTTTTATATCCTAACTTTTCTACTAAAATACCCGCAGGAATAGACATGAAAAAATATGCCCCAAAAAAACACAACTGTACCAACATAGTTTGGGTATAGTTTAGTGTAAAGGCGTTTTTCAGATAAGGAATAAGTATGTCATTTAAGCAAGTTATGAAACCCATCATAAAAAATAATACAGTCAATGCACTCAAAGCAACTGTATAATTAGCCTCATGAACTTGTTGAGTGGGTTGATCTTTTGAAACGGAAAAATTTGCCATGTAGTAGAAAAGTTGAATGTTTAAATTTACTGTTTTTTGAGTTATAAACCGTGTTTTTCGATTCTTCTATAGAGGGCTTGTCGCGTCAGTCCAAGTTCTTTAGCTGTATCAGAGATATTGCCATTGCAACGCTTTAGTTGTTTGACTATCAGCATTTTTTCCATCTCCTCTAATTGATATTCGCCCTCAAAAGTGCTTTCTTGCGTTTCTGTATGATTTTCTTCGAAGAAAAAATCTTGCAACTTTAGTACTTTATCGTCTGTTAAAATGATAGCTCTTTCTATGGCGTGTTGCAATTCGCGCACATTGCCATTCCATGTATGTCGTTGGATTTTCTTGATGAGGTCAGGAGTCATACCTGTTATGGCTCGGTTATATTTTTTCTTGTAGAGGTTGATATAATGCTCAGCAAGCGGTATAATGTCTTCTGTACGCGCTCGGAGGGCAGGCAAGTTCAGCTCAATCGTGTTGATACGATACAATAAATCTTGCCTGAAATGTTTAGATTTAATCATTTCGTGCAACGGCATATTAGTGGCACATATCAGGCGAATATCGATGGCTTTTGTTTTGGTTGAACCTACTTTAGAGATAACACGATTTTGCAAAACGGTAAGCAATTTTGCTTGTAATGTCATGGGAATATTGCCTACTTCATCAAGAAATATGGTGCCGCCATGTGCTTCTTCAAATACGCCTATGCGCTCCTCTTTGGCATCTGTAAAAGCACCTTTTATGTGTCCAAAAAGCTCACTTTCAAATAAATTTTCGCTTACTGCGCCTAAATCAACCGCTATAAACGGCTTGCCTGCCCTGTTAGATTGTTGATGGATAGCGCGTGCCACCAAGTCCTTGCCTGTACCATTTTCACCCAAAATGAGTATATTCGCATCTGTAGGGGCAACCCTTTTCATAGTATCAAATACCTTGAGCATTTGCTCAGAAGTGCCTATGATGTTAGTGGTATTTTGGGGGGTGGAGTTGGTAGCAAAAGGGGGGACTTGTGGGGGTGGGTTATTCTTTTTTTGCGTATGGATATTGACTGCATTTTGCATGACAGCTACGAGTTTAGTGTTTTCCCATGGCTTGAGCACAAAATCAATCGCGCCCACTTTTATGGCGCGAACAGCCATTTCTACATCTCCGTATGCAGTAAATAGCACCACAGAGGCATTTGGCTCAATGTCTAATATTTTGTCTAACCACATAAACCCCTCCTTGCCTGTATTCACATCACGTGAGAAGTTCATATCTAAAAGAATAGCCTCATAGTTGCCGTTAGATACTAAAAAGGGTATGCGCTCAGGATTTTGTTCTATGTCTATCTGGGTAAAATGTCTTTTGAGCAGGAGTTTAGTCGCGCTCAATACATCAGCATCATCATCAATTATGAGTAGTTTTGACATGGGAATAGCCGTTGATGGAATTATTAAAATTAAAAAGTAGTGTTTATGCATTTTAAGTGTTCATTTTTTGCTGTTTTGAGCAAAGCAAAAAAATCACTTTGCTCAAAATTACAAACACTACATATTTATTACATTTATTCAGGCATATAGTAGATGATAAAAGTTTGCGGTTCTCTGATAATTTTTGTAGGGGTAAAAAGTAGGGGCAATCCCTTGTGGTTGCCCT
>JAYTNK010000024.1:0-1742 GCA_043748375.1 Cytophagales bacterium | reverse complement strand
TAAGCCTCCGTAAGCTCTGCCAATTCTGCTGAAAATGTATCAGCTTGCATTTCCTGTAGCTTGCCTACCAAAAACAAACGTAGCTCCTCGTCTTCTTCGCCCAAAATAGGGTAAATCATTTTTTCAGTTATTTGCGTATATATTTGACGTTCTTTGAGGCTATCCATGTGTCCTAATAATAAGAAAGGAATCGTTTTTTCCATATCAAAAAAAGGTATATAGTACGTAAGATGTCTGAGGTTAGATTTTTTAGCAAAATTATATAAAGCAAACAACATTTGCATCACACCATGTAGCCTTTTGAAAAACAAATAACGCATGACAGGCAAGGAAACTTCCGCACTTTCTAGTTTGCCTATACACACATAAGCCTCTTGACATAAGCCCAAGAAATTACTTACAGACAAAGCATCATCTGAAATAGAAATACGTTGGTGATAACGTCCTTTTTCCATCTGTTTGTTTAATTGTACCCATAACGTCCCATAAATCCGCTCAAAAGGATTTTCGCTTTGGGCTTGGGCTTCTGCATATTGCCTCTTTTCTGCTAAAATATAGGCGTATGTAGAATTACTACGGCTTATATGAATTATTTTTTTTGTATAGGTTCTTTCCGATCGTTTTGTCATAAAAACTTCTCCATCTACTACTTTCGTTTCGAACTCCAGGTTCGAACTTATCACTATATACAAAATAAAGACAAGAAAAGACAAGGAAAATACACTAGATATTGAATCAATGTTAAATTGAACCCAACCCCAATCAATATGAGGTATGCCCCATACAGCTAAAATCGCTACAGAAACAAAAAAAGCAACTACAGATATACTCACTACTTGAGGGGTAGCAAAAAAGGTGGCTATCCTTTTGCCCAAACTTGCCCAAGTTTTGATGTGCATACTAACCGAACCCGCGCCTCCTTTTAAACTAAATGAAAAATCCACTTTATTAAAAATCGGCTTGCTTTGCTTATAATGTTCCAGCACTACTTTGAAATCATGTGCCAAAAGCCCTTCCTGCATTTCTTGGATAGCCAACTGATATTGGGTATCGTTTAGCGCCTCAAAAACATAGGCTTTCAGCGTTTCTGCCAACTTGCCTACTAATACAGGTATAGGAAATTCATCAAAAGCATAGAGCCTATCCAAGGAATAGTTTGTCTTTGTAATCAGCACCTTGATACCCAAAAAATCTACCGCATACATGATTTTAGCGGCAATCCTTTCGCTATTTTGGGCAATAATGTGCAAGTCTTTCCTGAAATGCAAAGCACTCGCCCGCAAGCGAGTTACCACCACGAATTTAACCGCTTCTACTACATCTGTCCAATCTGCTGATTGAAAGGTAAGTGGCGAAAACCATTTGGAGTCAAATTTTTGCAAACCATACAAAAAACTTAGGTAATTGGAATATAAATCAAAGGCTTCATCTATCGTAAAATTGCCTTTTTGGGTGAGTTTTTGTCGATATATTTCCAGTAAATCATATAATTCAAGACGAAATAATTCACTTTGTGTTTCGGCAGGCAAGTTTTTTCCTATCACCTCCAATAAAATTTTTAAGTGTTGTTTAGGCACTTTTTTAGGGGTTTGCTTGAGTTCGGTGGCGTTTTTTTCAAAATATTGTTGAGTGCTTTTTTTTTCGGCTAAAAGCGCGTTTTGCGTTTCCTTGTCCAAATTCAAAAAAGCCTGTAATACCACACCTTCTGCGGTTGCGCGGTAATTTTGCATAAATGTCTAAGG
>JAYTNK010000023.1:0-8393 GCA_043748375.1 Cytophagales bacterium | reverse complement strand
CATTAAAGGAGATGCGGAATTTATTTTCCTTAAACCGCTGCTTGAGTTCTTTCACTCCGCCCTCAAGAATTTTCTTTCCCTTGTTCACCAGCACAATTTCATCGCATATTTCTTCTACCTGTTCCATACGGTGGGTGGAGAAGATAATTGTTTTGCCCTGTTGACTAAGCGAATGAATTTCTTCTTCAATCAATTTAGAATTAATGGGGTCGAGACCGGAAAACGGCTCATCGAGAATAAGCAGTTCGGGTTCGTGCAATACTGTAGCAAGGAATTGTATTTTCTGTTGCATACCCTTCGACAAGTCTTGGACGGTTTTGTTCCACCAAGGTTTGATTTCAAATTTCTCGAACCAATACTTCAGCTTCTCCATCGCGCTTGCTTTGCTAAGTCCTTTAAGGCGTGCAAGATAAAGTAGTTGCTCGCCTACTTTCATCTTCTTGTATAAGCCGCGCTCTTCTGGCATATAGCCTATTTGATGCACGTGGTTTGGAGTCATTTCTTCTCCCCCAAAGATAATCTGACCTGAATCACGCGAGATGATTTGTGTAATAATGCGAATAAGTGTGGACTTGCCTGCTCCGTTTGGACCTAATAGCCCAAAAACTACCCCTTTAGGTACTTTGAGGCTTATGTCTTGCAGGGCTTGATGCGTAGCATAACGTTTGCTTACATTTACTACTTCCAATAAATCGATCATGCTTTTGGGAATCTGTTTGTTAATAGGTAGGCAGGCAATGAATTTTGTTACAAAAATCATGAACTTTGCATGACTTTTGCAGGTTTTTTGATAGAAGAGCTGTATATTGCGTTTCTTTCGTATCCATCTTGCTATGCACTTTGTTAAGTACTTGATATTTAGTTATTTAGTTTTCATATCTCCATCAACTCTTGCCCAAATCGATACTACCCTTATGGATAGAATGAATAAATCGGACTTAGTGGCAGGCAAGGTGTCGAATGAGGTGAGGGTTGTGTCTGCCAGCCGTTCCAGTCGCAGCGTGAATGACGTGCCTATTTCTATCCAAGTCGTAACCCGCGAAGAGATAGAACGCAACGGTTATGTTACGTTGGTTGATGTATTAAAGCATATAGGCGGTATCCGCACCTCGAAACCAGGCAATGGTGTTGATGGCGAAACGTTCTTGATGCGTGGCTTGATAGGCAATTATTATACAAAAATCTTGATAAATAGCATACCTATACAAGCCTCCGTAAGCGGTAGTATCGCTATAGCCGAACAGTTGCCTGTCATACAAGCTGAACGGATAGAGATTATTTTTGGTCCCTCTTCAGCGATTTATGGTGGCGATGCCATGGCAGGTGTAATCAATATTATCACGCGAGGTACTGAAAGCACCCCCTTTGCGCAAGCTACGCTTACTACAGGCGAGTATGGCTACAGGAATGGCAGTTTTATGGCAGGAGGCAAAGCAGGTAGAAACAAAGACGTGGTAAAATATACCATTTATGGAAATTTCAGCGAACGCGAAACTAATAATGTAGCATACGATCGTGAAAACTATAGCTCGTTTAATAGCTCAGCAATCTCGGAAGGAGAAAAAGAATTTGCACGCCAATTTCCTGACCAGTTTTTGAAAGAAACTTTTCCCTATTATAAAGGCACGCTTGCCGAACCCGTCATAGGGGATATGCCTCAACGCAGTTATTTGATAGGCGGACAAATGGAATATCGCGGTTTTCAAGGTTCTTATTTGGAAATGAAGCGCGAGAGCTTTGCCAGTACGGGTCTAACCCCCCTCTTGTTTGGCTACAACAATCCTGATACTTTTTATGGTGATAAGATGCGCCGCCTTACGCTTAGCTACAATCATGACTGGGGAAAATGGTCGTTTACCACCAACCTCTCCTACAATCATTATCGTTATTTGACACGTACCTCGCGCGCCTCTACCTATGATGGTTTCAATGGACGCTCGTACAAATATGAAGCCTCTGACGATGTTTTTGCAGAACAATTAGTACGCAGAAACTTGGGGAGCTGGGAATTTACCGCAGGCACATCTTTTCTATATGCGAATACTTTGCCTGAAACCAACGACCTTGAAGCTCCTTTTGATGCCTCTACTTATAAAGCATTCAAAAAATTTACACCCACCTTACACCCGCTTTATGGCGCTTTTGGCTACAATCCTATTTCTTTTACTAACTTAGGAATATTTGGACAAGCGGTTTATATCAAAGGGCGTTGGTCGTTTATTTATGGAGGACGTGCTGATTTAAATACGTTTATACAAGGGGCGGGACGAACTCGCCTCGCTATCCAATACAAAAAAACTGATAAGTTATCTTTCCGCTTTTCGCAAGGTGGCGCATTCAAAGCACCTGCCCCACACCTTGCCTACTCTTCTACTGCCTTGCCTGCTCCGCCACCTTTCGCAACAAACATTGTCAATTACCAACAAGTCCCTGCCAGCAATCTTAAGCCTGAAGAGTTGAGTAGTTCGGAATTCGGGATGCGTTATCAACTGTCAAAAAACACTTTTTTGGAAGTAATTGCCTATAGGCAAGTCAATCGGCAACGCCTCAATAATTTAACATTGCCTATTGACATCCTCAAATATCCTAATGCATTTAACAATGGAATAAACGGACCTGTTGCACGTATTTACAAAAACGACTCCTCCTCAAAATCTACGCTAACCTCTCTGCAAATTTTATTCAAACAAAAAGATTTATTTCAGGCTTGGAGAATGAATATAGATATAAGTCTAACATTCAATAATGGTAGAGAGGTATTGCCTGGTGGCGCAGGAAATATCAACGCCTACAGAATGTTGCCCCTATTCTTAGCGCAAGCCAACATCGATTTTACACCACACAAGAATTGGTATATCCGATTGGAAAGTGTGATGTCGTCTAAATGGTATAGAAACGATATCCCCATCGCGGCTGAGTACAATTCTGCCTTCAACACAATTAAAGGTTATGTTACTATAGATATGGTAGTACGTTACAAATGGAGTAAGCATATATTCACGTGCCTCAAAATTATCAATATAACCAATGCAAAATATGGTGGAATAGATGCCACAGGGCTCGATATCGACCTCCGTTACAACCCCCAACTTGGTAGAAATATCCAACTCGGCATCAATTTTAATTTAGATTAGTTGAATGGTTGAAAGTTGAATTAAGGCAGGCAAGTTGCGTACATATACCAACAACTTGCCTACCAAAACCGTAAAAATGAGCTTTTAAAATTACTAAAATATTGACAGGCAATTATTTAACTGCATACCTCGTATCCCTTCCTATGCGTCAGCTCATTTTAATCCTTTTGTTTTTTTATAGTGCTTCTGTAAGCTATGCGCAAACAGATAGCCTGTTTGCACTCGCGCAAAAAGCAAAAGACGAAACAAATTACAAAGAAGCTTTGCAGTATTATTTAAAAATAGTTAGGCAAGCCGAAAAGGGAAAAGATGCGAATACCCTTGCGCGTGCCTATACTGCCATAGCCGACATTTATGAAGATGGCTATGTATATGAAAAAGCCTTAGAATACCTGGACAAAGTACATGAAATAGCCCCTACACAAAGTATATCTCTCAAAAAAGCAGAAATCTTCATGCGGGCAGGCAAGAACCAAAATGCTTTAGACATTTATAAAGGATTGCTCAAAGAGAAAGAATACAGCCTTGCTACCACAAAAAGCACTTATAGCCGCTTAAATATTTTGCGTAAAATTGTTGTTATCTTGCAACGGTTAGAAGATTATGAAAGTTGCTTAGACAATAACCTCCAAATTCTCGAAATACAACAAGGACTCAAAGATACAGAAGGCACACTTATAGCCATCAATAATGTAGGCTATGCCTACAAACAACTCAAAAAATATCCGCAAGCTATCAAGAGCTTTCAGGAGGTGTTGGCTATTGAAACTAAAGAAGGAGGTAAGTTTGCAAGCAACCCCACTTCGCGTATCAATTTGGGAGTTTCATACCAAAATATAGGCGACTACGCAACGGCATTGGACTACTTAGATGGTGCAAACAAAATGATAGAAGCCACCAATAATAAACGGGAAATGGCTAAAATGTATGAGCTACTATCGGCTACTTACCTTGCTAAAAAAGACTATTATAATGCGCGCATTTATAGTGACTTAGCTCGCCAACTTGCCGTCGAGTCGAAAGACGCAGCAGTGCTTCAGCGTGTTTATGAAACCTCCTCGCTCCTCTACCAGGCTGAAGAACAATATGATAAAGCCCTTGTAGATTATAAAAAACACTTAGCTATTCGCGATTCATTATTTGTAGAGGAACGTGCACGCCAAAACGATTTGAGCCAAGCCCAAATCGTTATAGAGCGTACCGAAAAAGAAATTAAACTCCTTGCCGCAGAAGACGAAGTAAAAGCAGAAATTATCAAAACTTTAAAAGAGCAAGATGCCCGAAAAGAAAAAGAATTAGAGCTTGCAGAAAGTAACGCTAAACGCAATGAAGCCCTCTTGAGTCAAAAAGAATTGGAACAAGTACGCAATAAGCAAGAACTTTTGCTGTTGCAAAACCAAGCCGAAGCAGACAAGAAAGACCGCACGCTCTTAATATTCAAAGACCGCGAAAAAGTTGCACAATTAGAAATTGAAAGAAAATCGGCGCAAGAAAAGGCGAGTATAGCGCGAATAGCAGGACTTGAGAAAGATAAAAAATTAACCGAGCTTGAATCGCGCGATAGGGAGAAAAAAAGTGCAGACAAAGATGCCGAAGACAAACGATTTCGCTATACTGTCATGGCGGTTATTGCTATAGGTGGGCTGATTTTCTTATTGGTATTCATAGGTTTGCTCATTACACGCAAAAAGAACAAACAACTTGCCTACCAGCAAGAAGTTATCAAAGAGACGAATGCAGAGCTTGTCCAAACCAATGAAGAAATAGCGGCACAACGCGATGTTGCCGAAAATCTTAATCAACAAATTGGGGAAAAAAATGCAGAACTCCTCCAAACGAATGAAGAAATGGCCGCTCAACGCGACCACGCGGAAAGTTTAAGCAAAGTAATTGGCGAAAAGAATGAAAGCATTATGGCAAGTATTATGTATGCGCAACGTATTCAACAGGCTATTCTTATCGCTCCAGAAATTATTGCCCATGATTTGCCAGATCATTTTATCCTATTCCAACCGCGCGACATTGTATCGGGTGATTTCTATTTCTTTGCCAATACCAAAGGCGTGCTTATTTTGGCAGCTGTAGATTGCACAGGACATGGCGTACCAGGCGCATTCATGAGTATGATAGGGCATGAGGTGTTGGAAGACATTACTATTATGCGCCAAATTACCTGCCCCGAAACTATCCTCAATGAATTGCACAAGGGCATTCGCAAAGCTCTCAAGCAAGAACAAACCAATAACCGTGATGGCATGGATTTGTCTATAGTATGTATTGACAAAACGCGGAAAATTGTAGAGTTTGCAGGGGCAAAAAACCCGCTCGTCTATATCCAAAATGGCGAAGTGCACACCCTAAAAGGCGATAAAATGCCTGTAGGAGGCGAGCAGAGAGAAGCTGAACGTAATTTTCGCAAGCACCAAATATCTATAGAAACACCTACATTTTTATATCTCTTTTCAGATGGTTATCAAGACCAATTTGGGGGTGCAGAAAATAAAAAGTTCAGTGTGGCACGTATGAAAAATCTATTTCTCGAAATTTACCAAGAGCCAGTCGAAAAACAACATAAGACCTTGCAAACCACCATCAACCAATGGATGCAGGTAGGCAAGGAATACCAGATTGATGATATTTTGGTAATAGGGGTTGGTGTTTAGAAAAGAGTGCGAAATATAAAGCTTAGAAACCCAATACTGTGCGCACTTTTACCATAGTTTTTTGAGCTATAACACGCGCCTTTTCTTCCCCTACTGACAAACGTTGTTCTAGTTCTTGCGGATTAGCCATATAAAAGTGGAAAAGCTCACGCATGGGCGCATATTTTGTCAAAAATACTTCGAGCAATTCTTTTTTCGCGTGTCCATAGCCGTAACCACCTGCAAAGTAGTTTTTGCGCATTTCTGCGGTGGCTTCTGGAGTAGCTACCAAAGAAAAAAGCTTGAAAACTGTACACGTATCAGGATTTTTTGGCTCTGCAAGTTCTTTACTGTCTGTAATGATAAGTTTTATTTGCTTTTCGAGTTCTTTTTTGGGTAAGAAAATATCTATAATATTGCCATAAGATTTACTCATTTTCAAACCGTCCACGCCTGGTATTGTCATAACGGTTTCGTCTATGCGCGGGGCAGGCAAGACAAAAATATCTTCTCCATATTGATGATTGAAACTCCCTGCAATATCGCGTGTCATCTCGATGTGTTGCTTTTGGTCTTTGCCAACAGGCACAACTTGCGCGTCATACAGCAAAATATCGGCTGCCATTAATACAGGGTATGTGAACAATCCAGCACTAATATGCGACTTATCCAGTTTTTCAGATTTATCTTTAAACGAGTTTGCATTTTCGAGCATAGGCATTTGTGTAAAACAACTCAAATACCACAGCAATTCAGTATGTTCGGGTATGCGCGATTGGCGATAGAAAGTATTTTTAGTCGTATCAAACCCAAATGCAAGCCATGCGGCTGCGACTGCTTGCGTGTTTTCGATTCGTTCGGTTGCGTTCCGAATAGTGGTAAGCGAGTGTAAGTCGGCAATAAAGAAAAACGACTCGTTGTCGGTATGTTTAGAAAGCTCGATGGCAGGCAAGATTGCCCCCAATAAGTTGCCCAAATGAGGTTTGCCAGAACTTTGAATGCCTGTGAGGATACGTGCCATGTGAATTTTTAAAAAAAGAAAGCCTTGTTTTAGTGAGTTTTCTTTTTGAGTAGTAAATCAGTTATTTTGTCCTTTGCGACTGATATCTGCTACCCAAAAATAAAATCTGTAGTTTCGAAGTACGAAATACGGTGTTTTTTTTCAAAAATGCAAAAAAAACATTTTCTAATCGAGCAGCGCAATGTATTCCTCGACATTTATTACAATATCATCTGCCCCTACGCCATCAAAAGGTTGCTCCAAATGCTGTTGAATATTATCCAAACACACTAAAATTGCACTATACATCATTGGCATGGAGTAAGTAAGATAGTCGGGCAGGCTCTTGGAGTGCTTCATTTGTGCGAAATAAGGCGCGTATAGTATGGCAAATACATAAATGAAAAAGCGGTAATATACTCGAAGCGAGATAGGTGTACGATAATAAAAGATAGTTTTCATGACATTGAACGCAATCATCATGTTGTTGTGATATTGTCCGATGCGTGTTATTTCGCTGGGAGTAAGTCCGTGTTGCCTCAGCTCGCCTACCAATTTTGAGAGTTGAGAGAAGGTATCAAAGATAGGCTTTTCAAAGGTATGCGCAATAGATTCTTTCGAAGATAAAAAAGTACGAATATCATGGAACAAGCTCGTCTGCAAAACGCGAATATGATCGATGAAAGGTTTTGCTGAAGGGTTTGACCAGTCGCGGGAGGAGTAATAAAAGGATAAGGCATTGCTACGCAAGATAGCAAGTTCTTTCAAGGCACTTTCGCGCCTTTGGTAGGCACTACTGATAGAAAAAACAACTGGAAAAATTATGGCAATGCTTATCAAACTCATGGTAAAGTCAGCTTCCCAAGCCATAGATTTACAAAACCAAGTGGAAAAACAAGCCAAACCCATCACCAAAAAAGTTTTGTAATTTACAAGAGAGGTGAGTATTTTAAAATTATGCTTAATCATAGCCACTGTGTGTATATTATACAAGGGGGGCAAATATAAGTGTTTTGTTTTACATAACATAATCATAACATAATCATAACAAAAAAATAACAAATCATCTCGCGTTGTTAATCAAAAATTTGCTGGCAGAAAATAGTTTACTTTCAAAAAGGCTACTTTTGTAAATAGAGTTTTGGTTTTCTGACAATTTTTGTGGTGGTAATAGGTGTAGGAGCAACTTGTGTTTGCCCTTTCTGATTTTACCCCATTTTATTATCTAATTGTATCTAAAAATGGAGAAAATTGAAATATTACTTTGCAAAAAGGCAACCACAAAGGATTGCCCTACATCAAAAAATATTTCCACAAAAATTGTCAGACAATCCTTGTTCAAAATATGACAAGCCTGAGATTTGTATCAAAGCTGGCTACTGTTTTACACTTACACACGTCATTTTATAAATTCTCTAAATTTATTAGCCATTTTATTATTTGTAAAATGCTTGAAATCAGTTTGTTAAATGTTAAAGCAAAAAAAATAATTGAATAACTGTTAAAATAGTTGTATAACTAAAAAAATAGTTATACCTTTGCATTAGTTATTAAACACAAGACAAATTTATTCACTTATGAAAGAACTTACCAAAGCAGAAGAGGAATTGATGCACA
>JAYTNK010000022.1:0-1872 GCA_043748375.1 Cytophagales bacterium | reverse complement strand
TAATAATTTTTCAGCAAATCATAGCTTTCTTCCCCATGATACAACCGAAAAGCGTCTAAAAAGTCAGCTCTTTTCGCGTCTTCGAGCGCAAAAAAAAACTCTGTAGCCATATTAAGGGTATCTTTTGGATAATTGCCTTTCGGAAGATAGGTATAAAGAGAAGGGGTTAGCATAGCTGTTTATAGGGGGAAATAGCCGTATGATGGGGTATTTTTGGTGATTTGAGCAAAAGCAGGACTCGCAAAACAGGCAAGTAATAATAAAATGAACAATCTTTGATAATACATAAAGGTTTTTTTTGAGGGTGAAAGTAGCGGATAGCTTGGTGAAATATTATATTTTAAAGGTTATTTCCACTCGTAATAGATGTAAATAACCATAAGGATAGGGAAGATAGCAGAATATAAAACATCGTAGTCATTATATAATACTCCGCTACAAAAGAGGGTGGTAGACACCATAAAAAAAAGAATGGGTACACCCCATCTCTCCCAATAAGTACCCGTATCAATGTTTAACTTCATATAGCCAGCCTTAAGGTTCATGTCCAAATTGAATTGCAAACGCTTGGTTATTTTATTGTTGTTTTTATAGGTATTCATTATATTTTGTATATCATGTTCAGCCACCATGAGGTTGTTTTGGGTAGTTTGTTGATGGTAGGCATGCTTGAGTTCTTCTTCTGCCAAATATACTTCTAATTCGGCTTTAAAGAGGCTTTTTAAGGGAGGGAGCTTGTTTTTTGTAAATATTTCTTGTAAAATATCCTCATACTTAGGTGTTTTGCATAGGGCAGTATCGAATCTAAAAAATCTGTCAACATCATCTGTACTGTGATACATTATATCAAATGTCCATTCGAAGTAAGGCAAAAAATAGGTTACTTTTTCTAGGTGTGGCTGAGCTTTTTTTAGATTGTTCCAAATAAAACGAATATCTTCCCAATAATGGGCGTATAAACTTTCCAGTTTTTGCAGGAATAAGTATTTTTCTACCGTAAATATCTCCTCCAAGTAATCAGCGTCTTTATAATACTCAAATCTCATGGTAAGCTGGCGAAAAGATAAGGTGTCTATTTCTTTTATATAAGCTATAAATAATTCTAAAAATGCTTCGTTTGTAGAAATGTGTTGGTTATTGGGGCATTTTTGCTCAAACAAGTGTCCTATCTCGAATTGGATAAGGGCTAAACTTTGTGTATTGTCTAAGAAAGGCGGTAAGGTAGCCAAGATTTCTTTTTTATAGACTACATTCAAACTTCCATCCAATAATTTTAAACCACTATAATGATTTTTCAGTAAATCATAGCTTTCTTCCCCATGATGCAACCGAAAAGCGTCTAAAAAGCCAGCTCTTTTCGCGTCTTCGAGGGCGAAAAACAACTCTGTAGCCATATTAAGGGTATCTTCTGGATAATTGCCTTTCGGAAGATAGGTATAAAGAGAGGTGGTTAGCATAGCTGTTTATAGGGGGAAATAGCCGTATGATGGGATACTTTTGGTGGTTTTTGTGATATATTATAAAATTACCTTATGCAAATTTAACGAAAAAAATAAAGAATAGGGTGGCTACCATTTTTTTCTTTTTAAGTAAAATCTATTTTTCCTTATCTATTTTTTTCATATTTGCATATCATTCTGTACCACAAAAATCAACCTAACCCCTAACCCGATGAACCTCCTTTATTTGCACGGGCTATATGGCAAGCCTGTACCCGATAAAATCGCCCTCTTAGCCCAAAAAGCCACGCAAGTTGTTGCGCCACAATTAGATTATTTCGAGCATGAAGATTTGTTCGGCTCGCTTTTAACGCTTATTGCTGAACATAAAATAAATTATCTTGTAGGTAGTTCTGCAGGCGGACTTATGGCG
>JAYTNK010000021.1:0-2927 GCA_043748375.1 Cytophagales bacterium | reverse complement strand
TGTCATGCTGAACGTAGTGAAGCATCTCGTTGTTGAATGACGATTTGTGAACGAAAAACGAGATGTTGAGCTTCGCTCAAAATGACAAACTTCTCTTTTAACTTAAAAAAATACAGAAGGAAAAAAAGAGCCAGCTTGTAAAAACTGGCTCTTTTTTCTTAACTGTTTTATAGAATATAATCCGTATGTAAGAAGGTAGAATGTCCGTTTTTCAAAATTTCGCGGACAATCGATTTGTTTCCTTCTTCATATTTAGTGGCTACCATAGCGCGAATAGAAAATACGCGAAGGGCATCATATACAGAGAGCGTGCCTTCTGCAGAGTCTTTCCTGCCGTTGAAAGGAAATATATCGGGGCCGCGTTGGCATTGCGCATTGATATTGATACGGCTCACTTGATTGCAAAACGCATCAATTATACTACCAATTACTTCAGGGTCTTTTCCAAAAATACTCGCCTGCTGTCCAAAGCTGGAATTAACTACATAGTCTATCGCGTCTTGGGTTTCTTTGAAAGGCACAATAGGAATAACAGGTCCAAACTGCTCCTCACGATAGATACGCATCTTATCATTTGCGGGGTACATCACTGCGGGAGGGAAATAGGTTTCGGTAGCTTCGCCACTTAGGGTGTTAATCATTTTTGCACCGTGTGTTATCGCATCATCTACCAATGCCTGCATATCCGCGCACTTTCCGCGTTCTACTAAAGGAGTAAGCATTACGCCATCTTCCCACGGCATACCCGCTTTGAGCTTGCCTACGGCTTCCGAGAATTGTTTGGTAAATTCAGCAGCGATACTTTCGTGAACAAATATAATTTTGAGGGCAGTGCAACGCTGTCCATTAAAAGAAAGGCTACCCAATACACACTCTTTTACAGTGGCGGCAATATCAGCATCAGGCAAAATAATAGCGGGGTTTTTGGCATCTAAGCCCAATACAGATTGAAGTGTATGCGGTTTAGGGTGCATTTTTTTGAGGTCATTTGCACCTTTATTTGTGCCAATAAACGCGAATACATTGAGCTTGCCTGTTTCCATGATAGCTCCACAAAGTGTACGCCCTAAGCCGTAAATAACATTCACTACACCTTTGGGGAAGCAATCGCGGAACGCTTCGAGCAAGGGACGTATCAATAAAACGCCGTATTTAGCAGGTTTAAAGACAATAGTATTTCCCATAATCAGGGCAGGCAAGAGCGTACTGAAGGTTTCGTTCAAGGGATAATTATATGGGCCCATACAGAGGGCAACTCCCAACGGTACACGCCTTACTTGGGCAATAACTCCTTGTGCCATTTCAAAGTTAGAGGAGTTTCTGTCCATGTTTTTCAAGGCTTCGATGGTATCGTACATATACTCCACCGTGCGGTCAAACTCCTTTTCTGCATCTTTGAGTGGCTTTCCAATTTCCCACATCAATAGATTAACGACTTCAGTACGTTTGGCGCGCATTTGTGTCAGGAATTTTTCCATGCAGACAATACGGTCATTTACTTTCATCGTTGCCCATTCGCCACGCCCTTTTGCGTAAGCTACATTGGCAGCATCTAATGCCTCGAGGGCTTCTTTGGCTGTCATGAGTGGCGTTTTGCCTAAGGCTACTCGTTGCAACTTGCCTGTGGCATCAGGCAAGCACACAGGCGAGAGAATTTTTTGAAACTCTCCTGTCCATTGGCGTATTTCGCCATTTATCAGGTATTCGTGTTGGGTTAAGTAAGATGCAGGTTGAAATTGCGTAGGAATTTCAGCCATTGATGCGGGAAATATTGCTTTCATAAAGGTAGGCGTTGGGGTTCAATCGTTTGCAAATATACTTGTTTTATCAAAAAAAGCTATGTTTTGTTTGTGTATTATTTTTTGCAAATAAAAAAGCAGTAAGCAAGATTGACAATTTTTGATTGACGATTACAATACACTGATAAGCAACGGCTTATAGCTATCAAAAAATGAAGTTGTTTAATTACCGTTCCTAAGTATTTATGTGTACTTTTGCAAAAAACCAATTTTTGAAATAAAAAAACCATGACCAGAAAACAAGAGAATATTATTTTGTACCTCCTTGCGGCGATTAACTTCACGCATATCATTGATTTTATGATGATGATGCCTTTGGGACCCCAACTTATGCGTTATTTCACTATAAATCCACAACAATTTGGTTATTTAGTATCTTCTTATACGCTTAGTGCGGGTGTTTCAGGGTTTTTGATGGCTTTTTTTGTAGATAGGTTTAACCGTAAATCGGTTTTAATGGCAGGTTATACGGGTTTTGTGGTAGGCACGTTGGCTTGTGGGGTTGCGCCTACCTACGAACTGTTGATGGCGGCACGTATCGTGGCAGGTTTATTTGGTGGATTGATAAGTGCGCAAGTCTTGTCTATCGTAGGTGATATTGTACCTTTTGAGCGAAGGGGGCAGGCGATGGGCGTTGTGATGATGGCATTTTCTGTAGCGTCTATTGTGGGAGTTCCGTTTGGGCTGTTCGTTGCTACGACACTCACATGGCACGCGCCGTTTTTGATAGTAGGCGCGTTAGGTATTTTGCTCTTGCCTACTATTTACATTTTGTTGCCGAGTATGGGCGGGCATATTCGCAAAGAGAAAGGTTTCAATCCTATGCGTGTGATACGTCCCATTTTGGAAAGTCGGCATCAGCAAATGGGCATCTTGTTGATGGTATTGTTGGTTTTTGGTCATTTTATGGTGATACCTTTTCTTTCGCCTTATATGGTAGCGAATGTTGGCTTTTCTGAAGAAACACTGTTTTTGATTTACTTATGTGGAGGCATTGCTACGTTGTTTACTTCGCCTTTCATAGGTAAAATAGCCGATAAGGTAGGCAAGTTTCGGGTATTGGTGGCAGGTATTATTACATCTTAGTTATCTGTTTTGATTGTAACGAACTTGCCTGCTACGCCACTT
>JAYTNK010000020.1:0-3147 GCA_043748375.1 Cytophagales bacterium | reverse complement strand
TGTCATGCTGAACGTAGTGAAGCATCTCGTTGTTGAATGACGATTTGTGAACGAAAAACGAGATGTTGAGCTTCGCTCAAAATGACAAACTTCTCTTTTTACTTAAAAAAATACAGGAGGAAATAAGAAGTGTAAATTACAAACTACAGGTTAGTTTAGCATAAATACACGCTTAAAAATTTGCAGCTTGCCTGCTATAATAACAACAGAAGTACTAAACCCAACCCAAAAGACGATTAACAGGCTTTTTGGGTTGGGTTTAGTGTGTTTGGGTAGGCAAGTTTTTTTTATGCTGAAGCCGCCTTATGAATTATGCCTAAAGTGCATCACATCTCCATCTTGAACGATATATTCTTTGCCTTCTACCCCCATCTTGCCTGCCTCTTTACAAGCGGTTTCGGTTTTATATTTTTCAAAGTCGGTAAGTTTGATAACTTCAGCCCGAATAAACCCGCGCTCAATGTCGGAGTGTATCGCGCCTGCCGCTTCAGGTGCTTTTGCCCCGCGCCTGATAGTCCAAGCACGTACCTCTTTTACACCTGCTGTAAAATAAGTAATAAGGTTTAGCAAGCTGTAGCTTGCGCGAATAAGCGAGTCCAGACCAGATTCTTGAAGGCTATATTCTTGCAAAAACATAGTTCTTTCTTCCACATCGGCTATTTCAGCTATTTGGGCTTCTAGCGAGGCGCAAATGCGCACAATGCCTGCGCCTTCCACACTTACTGCTTCGCGCAAGGCTGCAACATACTTATTATCTATGTTTAAGTGCGTTTCGTCTGTATTGGCTACATAAAACATAGGCTTCATAGTAAGAAGAAACAAATCGGCAACCGACTCTTTTTCCTCGTCTGTTGCCTCCATTACGCGGGCATTTTTGGCTTGCTCCAAGTGCTTTTTAAAACGCAATAAAGCATCTAAGTCCGCCTTTGCTTTGGCATCACCTGCCTTAGCACCGCGTTCAGTTTTACTTATTTTTTTGTCGACGCTTTCCAAATCTTTCAATTGGAGTTCCATCTCGATGGTTTCCATATCTGAAACAGGATTAACTGCACCTACCGAGCGAACAATGTTATCATCTTCAAAGCACCGTACCACATGAACAAGGGCATCTACATCGCGTATATGCGATAAAAAGCCATTCCCACGACCACCACCTGTACTTGCGCCTTTTACCAAACCTGCAATATCAACAAATTCAACGGTAGCACGCACTACATTTTGGGGTTTTACAAGGTCTATCAAAATTTGCAGACGTGGGTCAGGCACATCTACAATGCCTATGTTAGGGTCTATAGTAGCAAATTCATAATTTGCGGCTACATTTTGAATACTAGTGAGGGCTGAAAAGAGCGTAGATTTCCCAACATTGGGCAAACCTACAATGCCACAACGAAGTGCCATAGAGCTATAGAAAAGAGGTTAATTATTTGTAATCAATGATTTATACGCTCAAAATTCTTGATGTAAATCTTGAGGGTGCAAAGATACAAATATTTTTACGAGTTTTCTTTTCGATGTTGATACATCTGCTACTCAAAAAGAAAACACACAGATTTTCAGATAAACGTTCAGGGTATTTTTAAATTTTAGGAACTTTTTACGCTTTAAAAAAGTTATGCTTTTACTATGCATGCCATTGAAATCCCCGACCTCAAAGAAAAAGTGATAGAAGCCATTAAAGGTGTATATGACCCTGAAATCCCCGTAGATGTGTACGAATTGGGACTCATTTATGATATAAAGATATTTCCCATCAACAATGTCTTTGTACAAATGACGCTTACATCACCCAACTGCCCCTCTGCTACTGAAATTCCACAGGAAGTAGAAACTAAAATAAAACTCATTTATGGCGTAAATGATGTGGAACTTGAACTTACTTTCGACCCGCCTTATACACAAGATATGATGTCGGAAGTAGCTAAATTAGAACTAGGCTTTTTATAAGCTTCGTAATTTGTAAAATATACGCTGTCAAATATTTGCATTCACTCACTCACTTAATAAATATGTATCCTGAGCATTTTGTAGCCCCTATGCGGGCAGACCTCACTGTAGCAGGCTTCCAAGAGCTTACCACTCGCGAAGCTGTAGAGGCATTTATGAAAAACCAACAAGGCACAGCTTTAGTGGTTATCAATTCAGTTTGTGGCTGTGCAGCAGGCGCGGCACGCCCTGGCGTAAAGTTAGCCCTTGCAACCGAGGGAGGCAAAAAACCCGACCAATTATTTACTGTTTTTGCAGGTGTAGATGCTGATGCCGTAGCCAAAGTACGCGAATATACGCTCCCCTACCCTCCTTCATCTCCAGCTATTGCACTATTTCGTGATGGTGAATTAGTGCATTTTATTGAACGCCATCACATTGAAGGACGCAATGCACAAATGATAGCCAGTCATTTGAATGCTACCTTTGAAGAGTTTTGCGCTGAACCTATAGCCTAATTTTATGACAACCGTCAATGCCACACAGCCTGCCTAAGTGTTATACTTGGCAGGCTGTTGCTTTTAAACCGCTACAGGTGCGCTAATACGCGGGTGCGGATGATAATCCTCTAGCGTAAAGTCTTCGTATTGAAAATTAAAAATATCTTTTACAGCAGGATTTAGGCGCAGGGTAGGCAAGGTGCGTGGCTCACGTGAAAGTTGTTCCTCAACTTGCGCGAGATGGTTCAAGTATAAGTGTGTATCGCCTCCCGTCCAAATAAAATCTCCTACTTCCAAATCGCAAACTTGCGCAACCATGTGTGTGAGCAAGGCATAAGAAGCTATGTTGAAAGGCACACCTAAAAACACATCTGCACTGCGTTGATATAACTGACAAGAAAGCTTGCCTGCCGCCACGTAAAACTGAAAAAGCGCGTGACAAGGGGGAAGTTTCATCTTGTTGATGTCGCCCACATTCCATGCACTCACTAGAATACGCCTTGAGTCAGGTGTGCTTTTTATTTGGGCAACGGCTTGCGCAATTTGGTCTATAATTGTACCTTCAGGAGTACGCCATTTACGCCATTGCGCCCCATAAACAGGGCCCAATTCCCCCTTTTCATCAGCCCATTCGTTCCAAATAGAAACCCCATTCTCTTTTAAGTATTGGATATTCGTATCGCCTTGCAAAAACCACAATAATTCATAGACGATAGATTTT
>JAYTNK010000019.1:0-2796 GCA_043748375.1 Cytophagales bacterium | reverse complement strand
AGATAAGACATTACGCACTAAAAAATAAAAGCCTGTAGTGATGATTACGCCTATCAATGAGCCAAAATAAACATCTATAAAAAAATGTTGCAGTAAATATACACGCGAAAAACCTACTAAAATAGCCAATGAAACACATAAAATGCTTATCCAAGCTTGCCTACCGTACAAACTAAGTACTGTAGCAAGCGAAAAAACAGAAACCGTATGCCCTGAAGGAAAACTATGGCTGGTATGAATTTCTACACCCTTTACATAATGCAATACTATATCACCTCCAAAAAACACTTGTGGGCGTGGATTATCAGGAAAAACTATCAATTTCAAAAATTGCGCAAAAACACCTGTAACAATAAAGCAAACTAACGCAAATGTACCCCAACGCCTATCGCGCAAGCCTATCAGCAAGCAGGCAAGGAAATAAAGCAAGCCATCTCCCAAAAAAGTAAGCGCGTAAAACCCTGTATCAAAACGAATGTGTTGATTTACCCAAAGCTCCATTACGCCCTTAGGGTAGGCAAGTAATAAACTGCCAAGCACAAGAAGGTAGGCAAGAAACGTATAAAAAAAAGAAGCCAAAATGCTATGTTTTAGAAGTGAAGTATTTGCGCAAAGATACAGATTAAACGCATCAAAATAAAAGTTCCCCCAATTTCATTGGGGGCTATTCAAATTTGAACCTCTAAAGAGGCTCGGTAAAGCACAAGCAACACCTTCAGGTGTTGAATTTACGAATAGCCCCAATGAAATTGGGGGAATGGTAGCAATTTTCACACATTTGAAAGCTCGAAAATTTTGATGCGTTTAATCTGGCAAAGATACAACACAAGACGGTAAATTAAAACATTTTTTTGTATGTTTGCACTATAATCGTGCTGAATAATGAGATATAACTTGCTGATATACCTTTCTATGCTCTTGCCTGCTTGCCTACAGGGACAAGGCTTTAGCATAGACCAAGAAATAAAAGAAGATAGCATACGCTATTACGCCAATAATACAAACTATTGCCCATATTACGTTCAAATACAGGCGCAAATAGACAGTGTTGCTTTTGGAGAAGCACATTCTTTTGTAATAGAGGCTCAAACCAAACACAAACGCATTATTGCATACGCCAAACCTAATAAGGCAGGCAAGATTGATTATGTGGTAAGCGGTTATTTTGGAAGTCCTTATACCAAGCCAGATTCAAGTTATATTTATACCTTGCCATACGCACCAAAAACAGGTTATAGGATTATACAAGGTTACAAAGGCAGATTTTCACACAAAAACCAATACGCTTTAGACTTTCGTATGCCTATTGGTACGCCTATCCATGCCGTAAGAAGTGGCGTTGTAGTACGTGTAAAAGATGATTCGGACAAACATGGACGCACTATGGCGTTTGCACAATTTGGCAATCATATCATTATTTACCATGAAGACGGCACATTAGGCTATTACTATCACATTTCTAAAGATGGTAGCAAAGTCAAAGTCGGCGATACAGTTCAGCAAAAGCAATTCATAGCTCTAAGTGGCAATACGGGCTGGAGTACCACCCCACATTTGCATTTTATCGTAAAATATACAAGCACAAAAGGCTATGAGAGCTTGCCTACGTGGTTTTGTACCTCCCAAAAGTCGCGTACATACTTAAAGGCAAAGCATAAATATCTTGCCTGCGAATAAATGCTTAGGGTATATTGGAGTTTTTAAGTATTTGATAATCAATTACTTATAATTAAACAAAAATCTCCAACATACTCTAATACATTTTTTTCAAAGCTACGCATAACCATAATAATCAGTTTTGTATTTGTCCCATAAGTGCTGTCGTAAGGTTTCGCGCATTTCGGTATTTTCTTCATGAGCAGGTTGTTGCTTATGATGCTCCCAAACAGCTATAAATTTTTCTTTCAACCACACATAACGAGGGTAATAATGCCGTTTAATATCCTCAAGGTTTTCAAAACCCCATGCCATAAGCGCAAGACTCATGTCATCGCCTGTAATTGCCAAAAGTTGCTCTGTTAATCGTTGCGTCCAATCTTCAGTATCTTGATGGCTTTCCATAAGCGTTTTTAGCAATATATACTCGAAATGAATGGGTGTTTCAACATAGCCAAAACAGCCATCTGTGGCTACCAAAAACATGACAGGCAAGTTGATAAGGAGTGGCAGATAGTCTATACTGAACTTGCCTTCTGCGTGTATGCAGTTGGTAATGGTCGCGTCAAGGCTCAGGTTTTCGAGTGCATCGGGGCTGCCATTGAGGTCGTCTGTAGATAATTGACATAAGCCATCTTTTTCCAACATATAGCAACGCGAGTCGCCTGCCCAAAAAGCGGTAGCTTTTAAAAAAGGCAAGTGTTTTTCCTCTACCAATATACCCGCAAGGGTGGTAGGCAAGGTCTTGAGTAATTTGCTTTTAAGGCGCGAAATAGGTACTTGTAGCTCTTTGACATATTCAATAAAACTAAACTTGAGTGCTTCTTCCAAGCCAGCGGCAAAAGTTTGTTCTCCCGCATTGTCCCACAAGCGGTAAAAATTCTCTACCACTGCTTTTGCACAGCGCGCGCCTAAATATGCACCCGAAAATTTCCCCTGCTCGCCTACCCCATAAAGCGTACTTCCCGCTCCGCCCAAACCATCATAAACTGCCATTAGAGCTGTTTGGTCATCAGCAGTTTCGAGTGTAGGTGGCGCGTCTTCACCCAAAGCAGTTTTTTTTTCAGTCCAAAGTTCAAGGCAAATCATTTCGTTTTAGTAATAAAAATGTTAGATATCAGAATTATTAAAGCTATTTTC
>JAYTNK010000018.1:0-14549 GCA_043748375.1 Cytophagales bacterium | reverse complement strand
ATCTGCTTGCCTGCCACTTTACCGCTCTGTTTGTTTGGGAGTGCAAAGATGAGGAACTTGTTGCGCATAAACAAATTATAAACCATGTTTTTATGCAGTTCTGTCAAAGTTCTTGGTTTTGTTATATTTAAAATTGGTTTAACTACAAAAATGTAGATGCAATCTATACAATCCTGCATTACTAAAGAATACGAGAGCGAAAACGAGCTATAGCTATAGTATATAGAGAACATTCATAGATGAGATATTGTGCTATTCCTTTATTTCCTTTGTTGCTTGTGTTATGTTTTCAGTGGGTAGATTACAAGTTTTGTCCTTACAAACGTAAAAAAGAGTTTTACCCTCTTGCTCTTGTCGGTCTACAAGCATTTCAAGTTGGTCGCTTCGTTTGTGTGTACCCGCTACTATTTTATTTGGTAGGTAGTATTGCCCCAATTTATGCGCCATGTACGCAAAGTCCTCGCCTATCAGTGCCACCTCTGCAGTAGGGTAGGCAAGGCATAAATACACCTCGCCCCAATGCGCCAAATACTCCATATTTTGTAATATTATTCGTTTCATTTGGATAGCCATTTTTTGCGCAAGTTGCCCATAATGTTGTTCATAAAAATATACGCCTAATTGTTGTAGATTTTTCGCCATGATGGAATTAGAGGACGGAATAACATTATCAAATATTTCCTTTTTGCGCACTATAAGCGCGTCTGCCTTTTTATCCGTAAAGAAAAATAAACCTTCTGTTTGGTCATAAAAATTTTCTATGGCATAATCCGCCAATTGCTTTGCAAATGTTAGCCATTGTATATCGCATCTTGCTTGATATAATGTAATGAAAGCTTGAATAACAAGTGCGTAGTCTTCTAAATATCCTGTGATAGAGGCTTTTTTATTTTTGTAATTATGTAATAATAATGAAGATGTGTTGCCTATAAATTTATTTTTAATAAAGTAGGCATTTTCGATTGCCATGTCTAAGAATCTATCTTCATCAAATACTTGATAAGCGTCTATAAGCGCTTTGAGCATGAGCGCGTTCCATGAAGCCAAAATTTTATCATCAGTTGCGGGTCGTACCCTATCTTGCCTATGCGCCAAACCTATTTCCTGCCAATGTTTAATGTGTGAGGCAAGTGCTTCCTCTGTCAAATTATTTTTTTCTATAAATGCTATAATATCAGTTTGGGCATATAAGATGTTGTATCCATGCTCCCAATTTCCGCCGCTTCTACTTTGATAGTATGTCATAAACAGGCTTCTTTCGGTATTATCAGGCAATATTTCTAGCAATTGCGCATCAGTCCACCCATAAAATTTGCCTTCAACCCCTTCGCTGTCTGCATCAAGTGAGGAGTAAAAAGCACCTTCTGAAGAAGTTAATTCGCGCGCTACAAAATCTATGGTTTGGTACACAACTTCTTTGTATCGTGGTTGGGGCTCTTGTGCATACGCGTGTGCATACAAACTAATAAGTTGTGCATTGTCATACAACATTTTTTCAAAATGCGGTGCGAACCACTCTGCATCTACGGAATATCGGGCAAATCCGCCACCTATTTGGTCATAAATACCTCCTTGCGCCATTGCAAAAAGAGAGCGTTTCAAGTGTGTTTGAATGGCTTTTACTTGGTTTTTATTTTTTGTAATGGTGCTATAATGCAATAAAAACTGGTATAGACATGGCATGGGGAATTTAGGTGCTTTTTGCATTCCCCCAAAAGTTGTATCAAAATCATTGATAAGTTGCTCTACTGCTTGCTCCAAGTCGGCAGGCAAGAATGTGGCTTGGCTTGCCTGTAGCCCATATTTTTTGATATCGCTTTGGCTAAGTTTTTCGCGAAGTTGTTCGGCAGATTTTTCAAGGTCTTGCCTACTCTCTTTGAATAAATTGGCTATTCGTAGGAGTAAATTTTCCCAATAACGCATAGGAAAGTATGTACCTGCATAGAATGGTTTAGCATCAGGGGTAAGGAAGGCATTGAGTGGCCAGCCTCCTTGTTGCCCCATAATTTGGACAGCTTCCATGTATATGGCATCAATATCGGGGCGTTCTTCTCTATCTACCTTGATACATACAAAGTAGTCGTTCATGATTTTTGCAATACCTTCATTTTCAAACGATTCGCGCTCCATCACATGACACCAATGGCAGGCGGCATAGCCAATGCTAAGCACAATAGGCTTATCTTCTTGTTTTGCTTTGGCAAGAGCTTCTGCGCCCCATTCATACCAATGAACAGGGTTATGGGCGTGTTGGAGTAAGTAAGGGCTTGAGGCGTATTGCAGTTGGTTCATCATGCAAATATAGCTTTTTTTTTGAAAGACTATCTATTGTATCACGGTTGTCTGACATTTTTTGTGGAGGCAAGGCTGTAGTAATGAGCTTTAGCTTGTTAGGAGGCTTAAAACGGCAGTCTGGAAGCCCACCGCTACAGATTCCCGCAAAAATCGTCAGACAACTTGTATCATTTATTTGCTGATAGGAAGATATTAAATATGGTGGTGTCTTTCGTCTTTTTAGGTGTTAAATAATAAGGCATTACTATGCTTAGTTTTGGCAGGCAAGTTTTGAACTTGCCTGCTGGGTGCTAATAGTTTTGGATAGAGCGTATTCCTAAGAATCTTATTTTTCGGTTTGAACAAGGCTTTTAGAGGCGTTTGGGCTATATAATTAAAATGGCTATCGCTAAAAGTTTGCTTCTTTAACATTCTACCTTATATTTGCGTTTAAAATATACTATCATAGTTATTAGGTAGTTTTAGAGTCTATTTTTCAATTTTTAATTTATGTGGGACAAAATTGCTACGTTTATACTTCGTTACAAACTTATTTTATTGATTATATTATTTGCTATTACCGCTTATTTAGGCTATGAAGTGCGTAACGTGCAACTAAATTTCTCGCCTACGGCACTTGTACCTGCTCATGACAAGGAAATGATTTTTTATCAACGCTTTGTTAAAGAGTTTGGACTTGATGAGAATGTTATGGCGGTGGCTATGCAAGATAGTAGCGTGTATAGGCTGGATAAGTTCAAGCAATTAGTAACACTTTGTGAGAATTTGAGTAAAATAAAAGGCGTTACAGAGGTAATTGGGCTTCCGCGTCTGCAATATTTGCATAAAGATACTGTGCATAAAAAATTTATTCCTCGAAAAATATTTACTCCCTTACCTACTACTCAATCAGGGTTAGATAGTGCTTTGCAGAAAGTTCAACAAGTGCGTTTGTATCAATCACAGCTACTTAATACTAAGAATGGTGCCATGCTTATCGCTGTTAGCTTGGACAAGGAATATCTTTATACTTCGAAACGTCTTGCCTTGATAGCTTCATACAAGGCTATTTGCGCTCAATTTTCGGCAGAGTCAAAGATTACGCTACATTATTCAGGGCTTCCCTACGTAAGAAGTATGGTTGCAAAGAAAGTAGGGAGCGAATTAAATTTCTTTGTTTGGATTTCAGCGTTAATTACTGCGTTAACAGTTTTTGTTTTTTATCGTTCTTTATATCCTGTTATCGTTTCAGTAGGGCTTATTGCGATAACGATTATTTGGGCTGTGGGTACGTTGTCGCTGTTGGGTTATAAAATAACGTTGCTTACGGGGTTGATGCCACCTATTTTGGTGATTGTAGCGATTCCGAATGCCATTTATCTTATTACTAAATATCAACAAGAATACCTTAAAAGTGGCAACCAACAAGATGCACTAAAAAAAGTTATTAGTAAAATCGGTTTTGTTACGGTTATCGTAAACCTTACGACTGCGGTTAGTTTCTTTGTATTTATTTGGGGAGATGTGGTTGTGCTAAAAGAGTTTGGGATTGCTACAGGCTTAAATACGTGTTTTGCCTTTGTGATAAGCATTATTTTTGTGCCTGCAGTGTTCTCGTACTTGCCTCCCCCAAACATGAAAGACATTCAACATCTCGAATTTAAGTTCATGCAACGGTTTTTGGAGAGTTTGGTGCGATTGGTAGAAAGGAATAGACAACTTACCTATATACTGTCAATAAGTATCTTTTTATTGGGTTTGTATGGTATGACTTGGATAAAAACACTTGCCTACATAGTAGATGATATACCCGAAAAGAGCGAAATAAAACAGGACTTACGTTTTTTTGAACGCAATTTTAAGGGTATTATACCTCTTGAAGTAGTAATAGACACTGGTAAGAAAAGAGGCATCAGGCGAAAAGGTGTGTTAGAGAAAATAGATTCAGTGGAACGTTTCTTGGTTTCGCTTCCCGAATTGCAAGAGCCTATTTCGTACATGAGCTTGGTAAAAACAGCTACACAAGCCTATTATATGGGTGATGCTAACTCTTATCGCTTGCCTACTCGAAATGAACAGCCGTTGGTATTTAATTATGTTACAGCGAGCGTACCGAAAGATGGAGACAAGGAAAAGGATTTACTAAAATCTTTTCGAGACAGCACAGAACAGCGCGTTAGAATTTCTATGAAAATAGCGGATTTGGGTACTGCGCTTATGGACACACTGATTAAGCGGAAGATACAGCCTGGACTGGATAAAATTTTAGCAGGTACGGGTATGACTGCACACCTTACGGGAACGTCTGTCTTGTTTATTTCGGGCAATCGTTATTTGATTGATAGCTTGATTTCGGGTACATGGATGGCCATTTTATTGGTAGCCTTAGCGCATGGGTTATTATTTTTCAATTTACGGATTGTTATTATTTCCCTTGTGCCAAATATTATTCCGTTAGTGCTTACAGCAGGGATTATGGGTTTTGCGGGAATACCCTTGAAGCCCAGCACGATTATTATTTTTAGCATTGTATTGGGCATAGCAGTTGATAATACGGTTCACTTCTTGGCGCGTTACAGGCTTGGTTTGTATGAGACAGAGAACGATATTATGGCTTCAGTTATCGTTAGCATCCGCGAAACGGGGTATAGTATGATTTACACTTCTATAGTATTGTTTGGTGGGTTTGTAATTTTTATATTATCCGATTTTGGGGGAACAGTCGCACTTGGTGTGCTTACCTCGCTAACATTGATGGTTGCCTTGATTACAAATTTAACCCTCTTGCCTGCGTTGTTAGTTACGTTTGACAAGGAAAAGAAAGGGGAATTTATGTAAGGTTTAACTAAAGCCTATATACAAAATTAAACCGCCTTGCCTACAGACGTAGGCAAGGCGGTTTAAGTTATATTAAAAGCCTGTATTACTTTATTTTTTTCGATTTGGTTTCAGTTGTTTTTTTTGCAACTATCTTATTAGGTTTTTCTATTTTTTTTTCAGCGATTGTTTCCGTAGCTTTTGGCTTTAGGATAAGTTTTGCTTTCCAAATAACTACAGAAAGAGGAGGGAGAATAGCCAAAACCGAGTGCGTACGTTGGTGTGTGGGTATTTCTTCTACTTTCAAATTGCCTTTTGTTTTGTAATTACTTCCCCAAAACTCATCAGCATCACTATTTAACAGTTCGACTAATTCGATGGCATCAGGCACACCAAAACGATAATTATCACAGGGCATCGGGGTAAAATTACAGGCAACAATAATAGCCTCGTCAGGTTTGTTTCCTTTTCGGAGATATGTTACGACTGAATTTTGATAGTCGTTATGTTCTATCCATTCAAAACCTGTGGCATCAAAACCTTTTTCGTATAAAGCAGGTTCGCTTGTATAAATCTTATTTAAAGCCTTTACGTAGGCAGAAATGCCTCTGTTAGAGGCGTGTTTTAGCAATCCCCAATCTAATTGTTGGTCATGATTCCACTCGGAAGTTTGCCCGAACTCGCCTCCCATAAACAGCAATTTGGTGCCTGGGTGTGTAAACATATAGCCATACATAGCGCGGAGGTTAGCAAAACGTTGCCATTGATCGCCTGGCATACGGTCTATAAGTGGGCCCTTGCCATGTACTACTTCGTCATGCGAAAGTGGTAGCATAAAATTTTCAGAAAATGCATAGACCAAACTGAACGAGATAGTGCCATGGTGATAACGGCGGAAGAGCGGATTTTCCTTAAAGTATTTGAGCGTGTCGTGCATCCAACCCATCATCCATTTCATACCAAAGCCAAGACCTCCCAAATACACAGGGCGCGATACACCTGAAAAGGCAGTGGATTCTTCGGCTATAGTTTGGATACCTTCAAAGTTAGCATACAAGGCTTCATTCATCTCGCGCAAGAAGGCTATTGCTTCAAGATTTTCGCGTCCTCCAAAAATATTGGGTATCCATTCGCCTTCTTTGCGCGAATAATCGCGGTACAACATAGAAGCAACCGCATCAACACGCAAAGCATCTGCATGGTAAAAGTCGCACCAAAACATGGCACTGCTTATCAAAAATGAGCGCACTTCATTGCGTCCATAATTAAATATAAAGCTTTTCCAATCGGGGTGAAAGCCTTCTTCGAGGTTGTTGTGTTCGTACAGCGCAGTGCCATCAAATTGGGAAAGGCTAAAAGCATCGGTAGGAAAGTGCGAAGGCACCCAATCCAAAATAACACCTATGCCGTTTTGGTGCAAAGTGTCGACTAATTGCATGAACTCTTGTGGCGTGCCATATCGACTGCTGGGCGCGAAATAACCTGTAGATTGATAGCCCCACGAGCCAAAGAACGGGTGTTCCATAACAGGCATGAATTCTACGTGTGTAAAGCCCATTTCTTTTATGTATGCGGTTAAATCTTCAGCAAGTTCGGTATAATGCATGGAGCGGTACCCATCTTCTGCGTTGCGTTTCCAAGAACCGATATGAACTTCATAAACGGAGAAAGGTTTATTCAGCGCATTTTTTTCGGGGCGTTCTTTGAGCCATTTTTTGTCGTTCCATGTGTGTTTTATATCCCAAACAACAGAGGCAGTTTCAGGGGCAACTTCCCCAAAAAAGGCAAAGGGGTCTGCTTTTTCGAGTACTTGCCCCAAGTAATTGGAGTGGATTTTATACTTGTAGATTTCGCCTTGAGCAAGGTCAGGAATAAATCCTTCCCATATACCAGAGCCGTCTGCGCGCATGAAGAGTCGGTGTGCGCCATCTTGCCATTGGTTAAAGTTACCAATAACACTTACATGATTGGCGTTGGGAGCCCACACAGCAAAATAAACGCCTTTTGCTCCCTCAAATTCTACGAGGTGTGCGCCAAGTTTTTCGTATAGTTTAAAGTGCTTGCCTGCCTGAAATAGGTGGATGTCGAAGTCGGAAAAAAGGCTATAAGGGTGAACCATATCAAAGAGAGAGTTAGAAAATGAGTGAAGTAGTTTTTCTTATAAAATAGGCAGTCTAAAAACTAATTTTGAATAATTTACCATCATCACTTTTGTCATGCAATTCCATAATAAGATACTTTTCTACATTTTGGTTTGCTGGTATATTATCTTTAACAGCAGAAAATATATATTGAATGTCATGTTGTAGACATATTTCTTGAATTGTTTGAATGAGTCTTGTTTTAACGCCATTGTCATCACCAGCTACAACATCATCATGATATACAAAACGAAAATATGATTGTGTTCTATAATTGATTAAAACAGCTAAATCAAAAGCTATACAAAGTATTTTGTAGTAAGTTGCGCCATCTTGTTTCTCTGAATTAGGAAAATCAGCCTTAAAATCTATATTATAAGTAATTATGCTTGGTGTAATGCTAATTAATGCGTTTTCATGTAAAATTTTTTTGACTATTTCTGAAAAAGTTTTACGAATATTCATGTATAACACACAATTTACTGTATTATCTATAATCTCTTTAACTTTATTTTTTAATTCTTGGAGTTGATGTGTTTGAGTTTCTTGTATATGATCTTTCTTCTTTTCAATTTCTTCAACACCTTCTAATTGCATTTGATATCGAGTAAGTTCTTTTTCTATATCTACTAATTTTCTTTGATATTGCCCATATTTTTTGAACAAGGAGGTATCTTGTATCAAGTCTTTGTGTATTAGTTTTGTTGCGTTTAATGTAAACAGTTTTTGGTTTAACTCCATTTTTTTTTCTTTCTTTTCTTTCAATGTTTGCAATATTTGGGCATTACGTTCTTTAGTAATTTGGTGATTAAAGGTTACTAAATCTTGATATGATTTTGCAAGGTTTTCAGAAAAATTTATTTCTACTTCTTTGAATATTTTTTGTACTTTTTGTATATCAAATGAGAATTGGTTTCGAATTGATTTTTCTAAATTATCAATTTCATACTCTAAATGATAGGATTGGGTATTTAATGTTGCTATTTCAGCTTCAATTGAACCCACTAAATTTTCAATAATTGATTTATCTTGATTGTAAAAATCTAGATTAGATAGCTCATTTGCCATACTTTCTTTCTCTATTTCTATATTTTGTATTTTACCAACTAATAAATCTTTATCTTCTACTTTTATATCAAAATCCTTTTCCTGCGCCTTTATAACCTTACTCTCATCTTTAATATCATTTTCTAATTTATATTTTTCCTTTAATATTGCTCCATTGAATCCCAATAAGCTAAAAATAAGAGGTTTCCAATCAATATCTTTGCCTTTTATAAATTTACTCAATTGAAACAATGTATTATGCTTAGGTTCATAATCACCTTGAGTACGCAATGAGTAATGAAGTATGCGTCTGTAATTTTCATCATTTATTATACAAAAATCAAATGCTAATAAGTCATTTAAATATTTTTTAGCTTTTTCTAATGTAAAAACTTCATTCGTATCGAAATTTTCATATAGCACATAATCTTTAGATGATATATTTTGTAATTTAAATGCTATTTTGGTAGGTGTTGCTATCGTCCTTTTGATAGTCAAATAGCGACTATCGTTCAATAAAATTTCTAAGTAAAATTCGTGTTCAATAAATTTATTTTTAGCCGTATTTTTATAAAAAAAGAAGTCATTATGTTTTTTTAATAACATAAAATCAATTAACTCCCCTAATTTACTTTTTCCCAAGCAATGAGAATTACCTTCTATATTCTCTTTAGCATCACCTAAAATGACGTTTAACCCTCCTTCTTCAATGAAGAAAGTGGTGTTTTGAAAAGGTTTATTGCAGTATAATTTACTTAGTTTCATATAATTCAAAAGTATCAAATTCAGGAGTATAAGAGATTTTGTTTAGTAGGAAGAGGAAATTTAAACTATAGGGGAACATTTCCTTTGCATCTTCTCCAAGTACAGACATAACTAATCCAAGCAACTCATCATAACTCAATAAGCTGTTTTTTTTTAATTTATCAATTATCAAAGCACTTATGTGGATAACTGAATAATCTAAATTTAAGTATTTATGGGGAGTAATCATTTGTCTTTTCCAATATCACATTGATAATACATAAAATGAAAAAATGCGGGTATTATGTTTCTATATTTTTTCAATTTTTGAGGTTCTTTTTGTAATAAGTATTGGGTTAGAAAATCAAATATATTTTTGAAATTATCAAATTCTGCTATGTGAGTTTCGATAACTCTTTTTAGTTCAATCGTAGTATCCTCATAAAATTGTGCGTAGGTTTCATTGATAGGGTTTTGCAAAAAATCAACTATTTTGTTACGATAAAGATTTAAATCTGATTCAAGGACATTTTTATAATATGATTCATCAAGATTATTAAGTTTGTTTTTATCTCCTATAGATGGTCTATCCAATATTAAAGATGATGGTGGAGAAATTTTAGGCATTGTATCATAAAATATAATAATCAAATCACGAATATCTTGCTCATAAAACTCAAATGGCATAGCAAATTTATCAAGTCCATATTGTTTTACAATATCTTTGTGTTGTGAAAGCCAATTATAAATAGTTTCTTTTCCTATTATATCTACATTGTCTAATCCGACTTCTTTTTTGATGTATTTAATAGCCTCTTCTCTACTTTCTGTTTCTTTCCTATTGGTAAGTATCAAATAATTATCTATTTCACCCTTCATTTTCAGTATTTTTATTTTTTCAATTTCACTATTTACTAAACTACTTTTGTTACCAAAAAATGGCTTATCTGAACAACTGGCATTATAATCAGTTGTATGTTTCACTTGTATGATAAATTTGCCATCCCACTGAGAGGTAAATGATGGATATGCATTTGCAACACCTTCAAAACGTCCATCACGTCCTCCATCTTTTCCTTTTGAAAAACTGACTAACCCTGTACCAAGTATTTTTTGACAAAGTGTGTTAATAAGGCTTTCAAAGTCATCTTCTGATAAATTTTCTAATCTATAATCCATAATTACTTGTTTGTGTTTTTAAACGTCTATCCTCATATTATTTGCAAATATACATATATTTACCATATAAAACGAAAAACATTTTTTTTGCGCATATTTAGAATTGCCTATAGTTAGTTTGTTATTTTACACAGCAAATATAAACAACTAAAATATCATTTGCTTGTTTTTCATTTTTTTTTATGTGGTATTATATTTCAAGCGTTTGCGCTACGATATAATTCGGCTAATTTTTCAGCGCATCTTTCCCCGTCCATAGCGGCGGACATTATTCCACCTGCATATCCTGCACCTTCTCCACAAGGAAAAAGGCGTGTTATTTCGGTGTGTTCCAAGGTATCTACGTGGCGCGGTATGCGCACAGGCGAGGAAGTACGGCTTTCTACACCCACTAATTGCGCTTCGTTGGTAAGATAATGTCGCATTTTCTTACCAAAATCTTGTAATCCTTGCCTCAAGCTGTGCGTAATAAAGGCAGGCAAGATAGCATCGAGCTCTACAGAAGCAAGCCCAGGCTGATAAGACGTTTCAAGTAAGTTATTAGACAGTTTTTTTTGTACGAAGTCTTGCATCAGTTGGGCGGGTGCAACTTGCGTCTTGCCTGCCAATGCGCAAGCTCGTTGTTCAATTTCTTGCTGAAAATACAAACCTGCCAACGCGCCATAGTCTTGGTAGGCAAGGACATCTGCCTCGCCTACCGCCACCACAATACCCGAGTTGGCAAAGCGCGAGTCACGTCTTGAGGGCGACATACCATTGACGACTATTTCGCCTTCGGCAGTGGCGGCAGGCACAATAAATCCGCCAGGACACATACAAAAGGAGAAAACCCCTCTTTCTACGCCTTTATAACTTGCCTGCGTTACCAAGCTATACGAGGAGGCAGGCAAGTACTTGCTTCGCTCGGCTTCGCAATGATATTGTACTTTATCTATGAGGTTTTGGGGGTGTTCGATGCGAATGCCTAAGGCGAAAGGCTTGCTTTCTATGGCTATTTTTTTGGCTTGTAAGAGGTGGAAAATATCTCTTGCCGAGTGTCCTGTGGCTAATATTACGCCTATACCTGTTATGGACTCGCCTGCCTGCGTTACAATACCTTTTAATTCTTTTTTGTCTATAATAAAATCTACAACTTTAGTATTAAACAACACTTCGCCGCCTGCTTTTATGATGGTTTCGCGCAGGTTTTGAACAAGTTGTGGCAGTTTATTTGTCCCAATATGTGGGTGTGCGTCCACCATGATGTCTTCTACCGCGCCATGCGCTACAAGAATTTGCAAAATACGTTGTATATCACCTCGTTTTTTAGAACGTGTATAGAGTTTGCCGTCAGAGTATGTTCCTGCACCGCCTTCGCCAAAACAATAGTTTGATTCGGGGTTTACGGTTTGATGTTTGTTAATAGCAGCGAGGTCGCGTCTGCGTGCTTTTACGTCTTTTCCGCGTTCTATCAGGATAGGTTTTATGCCCAATTCTATCAAGCGCAATGCGGCGAACATTCCTGCGGGCCCTGCGCCTACAATAATTGCTTGCGGTTTTCGGCTCACATCGGGGTAGGCAAGGGGCTGAAAAAGCGGAGTAGGCAATTCTCCTACAAAAGCCTCCGCTTGTAAATTTACTTTCGGTTGCTTACTTCGGGCATCTATGCTCCGCTTCAAGGTGCGAATATGCAGGCTTTCTGTTTCGTTTAGCCCCCATTCTTGGGCAATATGGGCGAGCAGGCGAGCTGGTTCGTAGGCTATTTCGGGAGGCAAGACAAGCGTAAATGTGCGATGCATGGTGTTTTTTCTGCAAATGTCAGTATTTTTGGTAGCATAGGCAAGTTGTTTTAATTTTGAACCTCAAATTATTTTTCGCTATCTTTGCGTATGCAAAAAACTATACTTATCTGCTTGTTTATACTATTTGTTTGTTATACCAAAGCTACGGCTCAAAGTGCTTATATGCCTCTCCACCCTGATGCCTATCATTTGGTAGAGCGTTATGAAATAAGGACGGGGCGAATGTCAGACAACTTGCCTACCCACGCCAAACCATATCAACGCAGAGCTGTGGCACGGTTTGCTGATACAGTGGCTACTTCCTTGCCTGCCCTATCGCGTGCCGATAAGTTTAATCTTGCCTACCTGCAAAATGACAATGCAGAATGGTCAGACAGTGCCAAGAACGATAGCAAACGCCCTATCTTTAAGAAATTATACCAGAAAAAAAGCGACTTCTATCATGTAAGCACTGCAGATTTTGATTTGCATATCAACCCTGTTTTTTATGGCTCGGTAGGCAAGGAACAAAATAACACCGAAACGCCTTACTTAAATACACGCGGAATAGAATTGCGCGGTATGATTGCCCGAAAAATAGGCTTCTACACCTTTTTTACAGATACACAAGCCACTTTTCCTACCTACGTAACTGATGTTATTACGCGCTTGAACGCTGTGCCAAACGAAGGCTACTATAAACGTACACTTGGCGGAAATAACGTGGACTTTCTTACTGCAAGAGGTTATATTACAGGCGATATTATCAAAGAGAAAATAAGCGTGCAATTTGGATACGATAAAAACCAAATAGGAAGTGGCTATCGCTCTTTGTTTTTGTCCGATTTTTCAAGCAATTATTTGTTTATGAAATTGAATACCAATATATGGAAAATCAACTACCAAAGTATTTTTGCACAAATGACTGCCGAAAAATTAAATAGTGATGGATACTATCCTCAAAAATTCATGGCAATTCACCACTTGAGCATAAACCTCACGCCTAAGTTGCAAGTAGGTATTTTTGAAGCCATCGTGTTTAATAGAATAGATACAACCGCTCAAAGAAACAAAAACGGCTATTTTGATTTTCGTTATTTGAACCCTATCATTTTTTATCGCAGTATCGAACAACAAGCAGGCAGCCCCGATAATGCAAATGTAGGCTTTGATATTAAATATTATTTTGCCAAACGATTCATGGTTTATGCGCAATTATTGATTGATGAACTATTGATAGCAGAAATTCGCAAAGGGCGTGGCTGGCGCGGCAATAAACAAGCCTTGCAAATAGGCGCGAAATATATAGACGCTTTTGGCATTAAAAACCTTGATTTGCAAGGCGAACTGAATATTGTGCGCCCTTACACCTACTCACACAACTTTAAATATAGCGAATACAGCAACTATAATCAGCCTCTTGCCCATCCATTAGGCGCAAATTTCAGAGAAATGCTCGGTATAGTGCGTTATCAGCCATTGGCGCGTGTGCAGTTGGTAGGCAAGGTGTTTTATACAAAATACGGGACAGATGCAGATTCGCTTAATTGGGGCGGCAACATTTTTAGAAATAACACGATTAAAATACAAGAATATGGTAATCGCGTAGCACAAGGAAACCGTACAAGCCTGCTGTTTTTAGACTTTGTGCTTACCTACCAACTAAAACACAATATGTGTGTAGATTTTAAACAAACTTACCGCAAGGAAACACCCGACCTTACTCCTCAAAGAACTACTTTCTTTACCTCTATTGCCTTCCGTTGGAATATTGCCGCCAGAGCGTATGAGTTTTAATAGACTTCTTGCGAAAGTGTTTTTTAGAAGCCTCACACCCTGCCCTCTCTCCATTTTGAGATAGGGAAAAGGTACTTTCGCAGGAAGTCTATTAAAATGTTTGGGAAATTCAAAAGAAACATTTAATTTTACATCAACGTTTGCAGTTAAAAACCATACACATGATACCGTATTTTTCAAAATTTAGAAAACATATCATTGGCATTAACCAAGACATCAAAACGCCTTATCATAATAGGGTTGTTTATGCAGGCAGACGTTGAAATTATACCATAGAGTAGCGGCAGGTAAAACATTGCTCAAAAAATAATAGCCTTGAAACAGCCATGAAAAGGCAAATAGACACGCATTTATACGAAAATTTTGTGTAACCATACCCCATGAAAATATTAGCCATTGGGCGCAACTATGTCGCGCACATCCAAGAATTAAATAACGAACAGCCAACCGAGCCTGTCGTATTCCTAAAACCTGATACTGCCTTGTTGCAAAACAATGAGCCTTTTTATTACCCTACTTTTAGTCAAGATATTCATCATGAGGTGGAGCTTGTACTACGTATATGCAAGGAAGGCAAGCACATAGAACCTAAATTTGCACACCGTTATTATGACCAAATTGGTTTGGGGATAGACTTTACGGCACGCGATATTCAAAACCGCGCCAAAGAAAAAGGGCTTCCTTGGGAAACCTCTAAAGCTTTCAACGGCTCTGCGCCTGTTTCTAAATTTATGCCCATTGCAGACTTTGCAGACCTAAAAAATATTAACTTTTCTTTAAAAATAAATGG
>JAYTNK010000017.1:0-11422 GCA_043748375.1 Cytophagales bacterium | reverse complement strand
GTGTGGAAGTTCTATATTTAAGCCAACCGACTTGCCTCCTGCTTCGAATGCGCCTTTGTTGGCGGCTTCCATGATACCAGGTCCGCCTCCAGAAATAATACCATAGCCACGTCCAACCAGCTTGGCTGCGATAGCTTCTGCATCTTTGTAATATTGATTATCGGGTTTTGTGCGAGCCGAGCCAAAAATAGACACACAGGGTCCGATTTGCGCCAATTTTTCAAAGCCATTCACAAACTCTGCCATGATTTTGAATACTACCCACGAGTTTGAGCCTTTTATCTCGCTCCAGCTTTTAGGATCGAAGGCGCGTTTTATTTTGATGTCTTCAGGTTCTTGCATATTTTTAAGAAAAGGTTAAGGATTGTTTTAACGCGCAAAAGTAATAAATATTTAGCATTTTAGCGTGTTGGGATAAAACTTCCTGTAGTTTTTGAAAGAATTTATTTATATTTGAAAAATTAAACAAGTAAGGTTATGGTTGCGCAAAACGAAACACAAGAATTGCTTAGCTGGGGCGAGATTTGCCAAAAATATCCCAATGTTTGGGTAATGGTGGGCTATCCTACCCAAGAAGCCCAAAAGACTTGGGACACAGGTAAGGGGCAGGTTTTGTATTTTGGAGATGATGACAGTGAATTTACAGCCTATTCTGCTCAACAAATCCTTGCCTACAAAGCCCAAAAAGCCTTCACTGAATATTATACCAACTACACAGGCAAGTTCTCCACCTCCGAAACACTGAAAAGAACGGGTGTAATTATCAAAAAAGTACAATATGAATAGTACACCTTTTACTTTATCAGAAGCGGGGCTTATCATTGTCGAGGTTAAAATTAACTTCTCTGCGTTTTGGCTTTTGTGGTTTTTGTTATGCTTCTTGGGTAGGCAAGTTCATTACATATTTGTATGTTTTTGTCCACCAATCTAAGAAAGGAGCAAGAAAAAATGGCTCTTTGGAAAAATATTGCACCTTTTCCCACAAAATAAAAAAATGGGCGGGGTATTGTCTTAGAGCATTTTGTGTCATACTTACCCAAGAAACTACGGTAAAATAGTTGGAAGGCATTTTTTCACCTTTATGGAAATAGTAAATATCGTTTAGATACTCTTCACCTAAAACTGTACAAGAAAGTTGTACGTATAAATCTAAAGTTGTTGTTGTCTTTTCCCATCTATGATGAAATATGATGTCATACACTTGTGAAACAAAGCGCATGACCGAATCTTTATGATTTTCAAACTGTGTTTCCCATAGTTCTAAAGCCATTTCGAACAATTTTGTGATAAAATCAGCTTTGATATAAGGATGAGAATAATCTTCTTCCTCTATTTCTATGTATATATCGGAAAAAGCGGAACAGCCCATGTGCCTACGCACATTTTCAATAGTAATCAACAAATGGTTAAAATCTCCTTCTTTTTTATGTTTTTCAAGAAGATATAAGATGTTTTTATTGTCAAGGTAAAAGATGTGCAACAAAACTCTATGAACAAGCTCCCACAACTTTTCAGCATCTTGTTTCTGTTCAAGCCATTCCTCCATTGGATTCCGTACCCATTCACCATTTTTCCATTTCCCACCATAAAAAAGAGGCTCATACACTTTATCTGCTTCTTGTGCTAAATGCACATACTTCTCATAATCGCTGTAGGCTTCTTCAAATGTTTTCATATCGTTTTTGAAAGTTTTAGTTTATTTACGCTTCCTTGTACCAAATCGCAACATCACAGCCAGTCGCCACCACACAACTTTTCTCTGTATCTGAAAAGCCAAATGCTCTAAAGCCACAAAAATCGTTATCTATTTGATATTTTTTTTTGCCATCTGGTGAAATAAGTAAAAAGTCGGTAACAGAAATTTTCTCAAAAGGTGGGGGTTCGGGACGTTTCTCCGACCTTACCATAGTCCAACCATCTTTTGTACGTTTAGGTAAAAAATCGCTTGTATCAATGCCACTCATTTTGATAAGTATATCATCTAACATACTAAACCCTAACATAAGGCTTTCTTTCTCATCAAAAAGCCCATACCATTCTTCGTCATTGTAAAGCCTATCTACTTTCTCGCCTGTCAAGCAATTTATGATGCCTTCTCCATTAGAAGAAAGCACCAATAGCATATCTGTATGAGGCGCGTAGCCTACGTATTGAAGCCCACCAACGGCAATAGTTGCTTTATGTTTCCACATAATCATTTTTGAAAAGAATTGATTTATATTTGAAAAATTAAACAATTAAGGTTACACAAAACGAAACATAGGAAGTGCTTAGTTAAGGCGATATTTACCAAAATCACAAAGGCGCAATATATTGAAAATCAAGACCTAATATCTCTTTCTTATTCGTTCCTCATTCTTTCAAATTCTTCATCAATTTCTTTGGAAAGTTCAAGTGGAACTTTCATTCTAAGACTTGAAAATTTGAAGTTAGGCTTTTTCTCCTTCGCAGGTTCTTCAGGCAAGGTCAAAACCTCAATACCCAAGCTTTCTGCGTAGGCAAGGGCTTTTTGTAGGTTTTCTGTGTTTTGGCTTTTGTGGGTTTTGTTATGCTTCTTTGGTAGGCAAGGCTTTATCAGGCGAGGTAAGACGTTCGTAAGAATCAATCCACCAACCTCTATCAACTTCATGCAACCAATAGATAGGTTTTAGTTGCATCTTTTCCCAAAGGGCAAAAAAATCATGTGGTCTATCTTCTATGTAATGATGGAGTAACCCCATAAAATAAATGGAACTGGAATAGGAATAATTTGTTGTTTCATTTTCGCGTAAAGCATAGTATTTCGGGTCTAAAATTTTGAGAGATAGTTTCAAAAATAAGTCGGTTAATTCCGTTGCCTCGCCTCCTATGCCGCATTGATGAAAGAAAATATCATAAGCCTGCTTTACAAACCACATGACTTTTTTATTTGAGGCAAGATATTCACTATCAAGTAAATCAATAGCAACTCCTAAAATTAGTTTTTTAGAAAGAATAATAGTTTCTATGGTATTTTGTGGAGTTGTTGGATACCAGCACATTCTCATATACTCGATAATGATGTCTAAAGCATCAAAGTTCTGTTCTTCATGATATTTTTGCAACAATTTGAGAATATAATCAGGCTGTATATCAATCATTTGCTTGAAAACTTCTTCTATTTCTTCCCAAAGTTTAGTTTTTTTTTGCTTAAAAGAATCTTCTTTTTCGCCTATATATACCCTTTGCTCTTTGGTGTATTTTCCATGCATTTTTCTCCAAGCATCTTCCTCTAATTCAAGTTTATCTAATGCTAAATCGCATAATATCGTTTCCTGAACACAACTCTCAAATGTTGCCTTCAATGCCTCTAATGTTTTCATAATCATTTTTGAAAGAATTGATTTATATTTGCAAAAGTAAGCAATTAAGGTTGCTGTTACACAAAACGAAACACAGGAAGTGCTTAGTTAAGGCGAGATTTACCAAAATCACAAAGGCGCAATATATTGAAAATCAAGACCTAATATCTCTTTCTTATTCGTTCCTCATTCTTTCAAATTCTTCATCGATTTCCTTAGAAACTTCAGGCGGGACTTTAATACAAAGGCTTGAAAATTTGAAGTTAGGCTTTTTCTCCTTCACAGGTTCTTCAGGCAAGGTCAAAACCTCAATACCCAAGCTTTCTGCGTAGGCAAGGGCTTTTTGCAGGTTTTCTGTGTTTTGGCTTTGGATTGGGTAGCGCATATTGAAACTTGCCTGCAAAGAAGCTATCAAATATTTTATTCTTATTTAGTTGTGTTAGGCTTTGTCGTATCTTCGACTTCTCAAAAATGGAACTTTACCCCAAAAAGGCTTTTTCAAGGGTGTTTCTACGATGCCATACCCCCCTTTTTTTAAAATATCTGCTTCCAATTCTATATAATATACTTTTGTTTCTGCAAATTCATTTCGGTTTAGCAAATATTCGCGTGTGTCATGAGGGTATGAAAAAACCAGTATCAAGCTCTCCTGCAATTCAGAAGGCAGTTGGGCTACCAATTCAAATTTTCCCTCTTCGTTTGTTAGCGTTATGAAATCTGTACCTTTTATGCGTACTTCTACACCCCCAAGAGGGATTTTGCGGTACTCTTTTTGTACTATGCCCGATATCGCAACATCTTCTTCCAAAAAAAACAATGAAAATTTCGATTTTTTTAACTCTTTTGCGGAATTCGTAACGGAATTGATTTGTTCTTTGGGTGTTGTTTCTTTGGTGCAAGCTCCCAAAAACAATAAAAAACTCAACGACCATTTTGGCATAAAACGAGGTTTCTTAGGTGCGTTTGGCAAAATACGATTAAGTTGGGTTGGGTGAAAACGCCCACAACCTGTGCCTTTTGCCTGCGCAAAATAAGCTTTTAGTTCGGTATCAGTAAATTGACTAAAATCTGCAACTTCCTTTTGGCAAGAATCACAGAAACGCCCTTCTTTTGTGGGCTGCATATTTACCCAAGACTCGTGGCAAGGGTTTTGAAGCTCGATTTTCATAGCATTTTGTTTAATACACAAAGTTACAAATTTTCTTTATTTTCCTACGTAGGCAAGAGCTTTTGTAGGTTTTCTGTGTTTTGGCTTTGGATTAGGTAGCGCACATACATCACGATTATACAATCTGAACGCAAAAAAGCATTTTTTGTTATACCATACAAAAAAGCTATCTTTGCAAAAAATAAGCTCCTTACCCCAAAGGGGCAAAAAATGTAAAATCTCCCCTTTGGGGCAGGGGGCTTTTTCCTTTGTATGCAAATCTCCTATAATTGGCTCAAAAATTTTGTAGAACTTACTGAAACGCCTGAAGAAATCGGCACATTCCTCACCTCCATAGGCTTAGAAGTAGAAGGCATCGAACCCTTCGAACAAGTAAAAGGTGGTTTGCGTGGCATCGTCATAGGCGAGGTCATCAGTTGCGAAAAACACCCCAACGCGGATAAATTATCAAAAACGACTGTAAATATCGGGGCAGATGTGTTATCGCCTATTGTTTGCGGTGCGCCCAACGTAGGCAAGGGGCAAAAAGTATTGGTAGCAACCGTAGGCGCGACACTCTATCCCACTGAAGGCGAGCTATTTACGATTAAAAAAGCCAAAATAAGAGGAGAAGAAAGCGAAGGCATGATTTGTGCAGAAGATGAATTGGGCTTGGGGAAATCACATGATGGTATTATGATTTTGCAAACGGACTTGCCTAACGGCTCGTCTGCCGCACAATATTTCGGTTTTGAAACAGATTATATTTTCACTATAGGGCTTACGCCTAATCGCACAGATGCCATGTCGCATTTGGGCGTAGCACGCGACCTCGCGGCTAAACTAAATCGTCCTTTTCAGTCCCTCCAAAGAGCTGAAATTATCCAAACAAATGATACAATTTCTATAGCCGTAAAGGTAGAAAATGAACTTGCCTGCCCACGCTATACGGGCGTTACTATCACAGGCGTACAAGTACAGGACTCGCCTACATGGATGCAAAACCGCTTAAAATCTATTGGTTTGAAGCCAATTAACAATATTGTCGATATCACCAATTTTGTTTTGCACGAATTTGGGCAACCCTTGCACGCGTTTGATGCAGACAAAATAGCAGGCAAGCAAATTCTTGTGAAAAATTTACCTCAAGACACGCCTTTTGTTTCTCTCGAAGGTAACACGCGCAAACTTGCCTCCCACGATTTGATGATTTGTGATGGCGATAGTACGCCTATGTGCATTGGAGGCGTGTTTGGTGGGCAGGCAAGTGGCGTTTCAGCTACCACACAAAATATTTTCTTAGAAAGTGCTTATTTCTTGCCTGCCTCTATCCGCAAAAGCGCACAGCACCACGGACTAAAAACAGATGCTTCATTTCGTTTTGAGCGTGGCGTAAGTCCTGCTACGCCTTTGGTAGCGTTGGAAAGAGCCGTAAATTTAATCTTGGAAATTGCGGGTGGGCAGGTAAGTTCCTCAATAACAGACCTTTATCCTAACCCTATCTTGCCTGCCCAAGTGCAGGTAAAATGGAAAAACATAGACCGATTGATAGGTATATCGCTTGACAAAAATTGGACAAAAGCTCTTTTGCAACGCCTTGAATTTCAACTGACGAACGAAACAGCAGAAGGTTTTTTGGCGACTGTTCCGCAATACCGCGTGGATGTAACGCGTGAAGCAGACATAATAGAAGAAATTGCGCGTCATTATGGCTACGATAATTTAGCACTTTCTGAACGGTTGGGTACGGCTTATTTGGCAGATTTTCCACAACCTGATGCGCATAATTTACAATTCCAAATTACTCAACTGTTGGCAGGCAATGGCTTCAGCGAAATGATGAACAATTCGCTTACCAAGCCCACTTATACAGAGGGCATGACGCAATTTGCCGAAGAAAATTACGTGAAAATTTTGAACCGCCTCAGCGAAGAATTGGGTGTAATGCGCCAAACCTTGCTCTTTTCAGGTTTGGAATCTATAGCCCATAATGTAAATCGTAAACAAAAAGACTTGAAATTATTTGAGTTTGGAAAGATATACAGCCTCACCCCTAACCCCTCTCCAAAGGAGATGGGAACTACTGAAAAAGCCCTCTCCTATGGAGAGGGTTTGGGTGAGGCTCTGAACAAATACAGTGAACGCCTACAGCTTTCGATATTCCTCACAGGCAATCAGCACCCCGAAACATGGCGCGAAAAAGCACGTGAGGCAGACTTTTTTGACCTTGCCTCCGCAGTCCAAAAAGTGCTACAACGTATGGGTTTCAATGATTTGAAAACGGAACGTATCCAAAATGATACTTTAGTGGACGGATTGGTTTATAAGCGTGGAAAGCAAGTGATAGCCACTGTAGGCGCGGTACAACAAAGTGTATTGAAAAAAGCGCACTTGAAACAAGCCGTTTGGTATGCCGAATTGGAGTGGGAAACTATCCTCAAAAGCTATAAACAAAATTTTGGTTTCAAAGAAATATCTAAATTCCCCGAAGTACAACGCGACCTTTCACTGGTTTTAGACACAAAGGTTTCTTTTGCCCAAATTCGTGACCTTGCCTACCAAAAAGAACGCAAATTACTGAAGTCAGTGAATGTATTTGACGTATATCAAGGCGACAATTTGGGGGCAGGCAAGAAGGCATATTCACTCCGCTTTGTCCTCGAAGACGCTACCCAAACCCTCACAGACCAAGCCATCGACCAAGTCATGCAAAAACTCATGCAAGGCTATGAGAAAGAATTGGGTGCGGTGATTAGGAAGTAAAAAAGTAAAAGGCGATTTCGAAGGGAGTCGTCTTGTTACAGCTTTTTATTAAATTTTTCAACTTAAATCAATTATTTTCATGAAAAAATACCCAACTAATGAGGTTTTTACCCCCTCATCATCTGCTAAACTAACCTTTGTAGAACGAGATGATATTAACAATTCTCTAGTTGATTCACTGAAAACCATAGGAAAACAAATAATCGTTTATGGTTATTCAGGAGTAGGCAAAACAACTCTTTTAAGGAATAAACTAGAACAAGTCTATGAAAGAACAATTACATCAAGTTGCTTCAAAGGCAGAACTGTAGACCAGCTTATAATGGAGGCTTTCGATCATCTCGATATTTATTATATTGCCGATAAAGAAAGTAAAAAAACACACAAAATAGGAGGTAGTTTAGAAGCTTCTTACAGTAAGATAAAAGCTACCTTGCAAGCAGAGATTAGCGGAGAATTAGTTGAAAAATCTAAGAGGATAGTAGTAGTTGGTTTAACACCGCAACGCTTGGCGCAATTTCTTGGCACCTTTAAATGTTGTTGGGTTATAGAAGATGCCCACAAACTTGAGAATGCCGAAAAAGAAAAACTATCACAAATGATGAAAATTTTTGTTGATGTGGCTGGTGAAAGCAACGACTATAAAGAATTAAAAATGATAGTGATAGGTGCAACTGGGACTGGCAGAGAGATTGTAGAATATGATAGTAATATGCGTAATAGAGTTGCAGAAATTTTAGTCCCCACTATGGATGAAACTGAATTATTAGAAATTATTAAAAAGGGAGAAAGTTTACTAAATATTTCATTTGACAATGAAGTAAAAAATATTATCACTAAACTATCTAATGGTTTACCATCTATTTGTCATCAATTATGTCTAAATATGTGTTTTGAGCATGGTATTTACGAAACTATAGATAATACAGTCCATTTCAAAAAAGAAGACTTAGATAACGCTGTAAATAAATATATGCGAGAATATTCAGATACCTTCAAAGCAACCTATGATAAAATAACAAAAGTACATAGAGGAGGAAAATTACCTAATGGAAAATTAATTATAGAAGCATTTATTCGTTGCAATTCAGAATATATATCTCACAATGAACTTCTTAAAGAAATTCAAAAAAAGGAAATTAATTATCGTTCGAGTAACTTAACTACCTATTTAAAAAAATTATGTTCAGAAGATATGGGAGAATATTTAAAACAAGATGAAGCCTCTGGCAAGTACTTTTTCACGAATCTGCTTGATAAAGCTTATGCTATGATGATATATCGTAAGGAAAACAAAAATATTGATGACACTATAGAATTTAATTTTAATGGTATCATTATGTACAATCTTTTTTATAAAAAAAGCGTAGATATACTTTCTTTGTAAATTTATCCATTTCCCCAACTGGTGTAAGCATTTTGTTTGTACCTATGTAATGGAAGCCTACCAAGCTAAATCCTTGCCTGCGTGGGTAGGCAAGGGCATTTTCAAAATAAAAGCACTGAAACCTAAAGGATTCTTACAAATTGTGTTATGACTCCCTACGCTGAAAAAGTAGCTTATATTGCTCAAGAAATTGAAAAATTAGACCAAAGTATTGCTTATTGGTCTGTCGAACATGGCGAAAACTCGCTTATGGTCAGGCAATACAAACACCTGCGCAAGGACTTCATCAAGCAACTAAACGAGGTCATGCAGGCGCATGGACTTATGGTGCAGGAGGTTTGAAAAGGATTTGGGTACGGTAATTAGGAAGTAAACCAATAAAAGGCGGCTTTGAGGGGAGTCATCTTCTTCAAATAATAACTTGCTAAAATTATGATATACTGTTGGATTATATTTTTGATTTATTTCGTCTATTGGTTAGTTCGTAAAAAGCCATTTCATAGGAGAGGCAGGTAATTTTCTGCTCAACGCAATCATTTTTTTGTGTTGATTTTGTGTCTTTGGATAGGCAAGGTGTTTTGTTTTTGTGGTAAAATGTGGGTAAGTTTGCAGGCAAGATTTTATACTGTTTGTTGTGATTACTTACTGAGAAAAAGTTGCTTCAATATTGGACTGAACTGAAACACATGGCGAAAACTCGATTATGGTAAGGCAATACAAACACCTACGCAAAGAACTTTATCAAACAACTAAACGAAGCTATGTAGTGCATGGGCTTATGGTAAGAGAAGTTGCATAGGTATCAAAAATGTTTTGAAAATTATTTTTCCACTTTTAAAAATAGTCAAATGGATATTTTAGAACAAATTAGGAATGCTTCCAATTTTGAAAACCTAAAGAAAATTGTGAGTGATAATTTTGAAAAGAGTATTGCAAACCTCACAAATAGAGGTTTTCAAATTGATAAGGCTACGGGGATTTTACCTTCAAAAACAGGTTTTCCAAAACCTCTAATCAACGACTTAGCGCAAGAAATAGAGAAAATGAACGAAATTTTTATTTTTAATGCTTGGCATTTTCTTTATTGGGGTATTGAAAATGACATTTGGAACTATAGTAAATATGATCCAAAAGATATGAAATACTTTGAAAATTTGAAACAAGAGGTAGATACCAAAAAATAATCCCAACTAGCACAAGCATTTTGCTTGTGCCTACCTAACTGAAGGCTGTGCCTTCTGCCAAAGGCGAACTAACCTAACCAAAACCAATACAAAAGCCTCTAAACGTGCTTTTGCGTATTTGGGCAGGCAAGCTGTTTGGTTTTCGAATAGATGAGGTACGACTAACGTACCCCAAAAAAGTGTTAAATATTGGGAGATGACCTTATTTAGCACAAGGTCATCTTAAAGATGGCATACAATTTAAATACTTAATTAGTGTAATATTACAATTTTGTTGTTTATATTGAAATAATTTTATTTTATTTATTTAAATTTTATGCCGTTCTTGGTATTTGAAAAGGGCAGGCAAGGTCTTTATTTCGAACACATTTCACTACAGCACTTTTCGACAACGGCATAATCCTATCAAAATTGGTAAGTTATCACATTACCTTTAACGAACAGGGGAAAAACAGTCTGATTTTGATACAAATGACTTTTATCTTGCCTGCCCAATGTGTAAGAAGTCCATTTAAAACTTCTCTTTCAGAGTCAGCAAGTGCTTTTTGATAACCTCATAATGTTGCCATGGAATAAAATGGTTTGCACCCTCTATAATGATTTTATGCACATTTGGATTGTGTGATAGCTTTTTTTCGCCATATCCTACATTTTTGATAGTTACAAAGTTATCTTTATCGCCATGTATAAACGTTATAGGCATTGTTAGCGAAACATAGTTCTTATCCAATTCATACAAATCTTTTTTAAAATATAAAATTTCATCATTCGAAGGGCGAAATGCGCCTGGTATGAGATAGCGTGTAGGAAAATAGCGGAAAATATACCGCCAATTCTCTTTAGGCTCATCAAAAGGCGAAATAGAACCTGCTAAAATACTCAAAGAACTGTAATTTTCGGAGTGATTTTGTGCCAACTGCACAATGACAGGGCCTCCAATGCTATGCCCTACCAAATGGAATGGAGCTTTATTGCGTTCTTGCTGGATTATTTGGGCAATTAGTACGCATTGGGCAGGCAAGGTCATAGAATTTCCAAAATTGCTGTACCCAAATCCAGGGCGGTCAATGGCTATCATTCTAAACTTTTGGCGCAAATCCTTATCTTTCAGATATGCTTCGAAAGCGTCCCAGCTACCAGGAGAACCATGCACAAAGAACAAAGTAGGCAAGGAGTCATGCCCTATCTTGGCGTAATGTAGGTTTCGCTTGCCTACTTTGAGCGTAGGGAGCAATAAAGTCAAGCCTTGCTTTTTGAAAGTTTCTATGGCATTTGTATCGCTTATGCGCATACGCATACAAGATTCCAACAATAGCACAAACGCGCCTAACAGCACCAATAAAACTACTTTCATATATGTACGCTTCATAACAAGGGAAAGATAAGGCAGGCAAAGATACACTATATAAAATTTGTATGCACAAAAATCAACTACTTTTAACAAAACTATGCACACATAATTTTTTTGAATATAACTATTTCAAAATGGCAAGCGTTACTACTTTGTTATAAAGAAAATAGATTCTTCGAAAGTTATGGCGGGATTTACCAAAACTTCTCGCGTAGCCATGCTGTAAGAATCCCTTGTTAGTGCTAAAGGAACAAACGGATGCTTACAGCA
>JAYTNK010000016.1:0-7816 GCA_043748375.1 Cytophagales bacterium | reverse complement strand
CTTTTTTTCTTACAAAAGAAAAATACAGCTTCTGCCAACGTTGGCAGAAGCTGTATTTTTTATAGGTAAAAGGTTGCTAACAGACAAGGCTTGGCGGAGGCGGAAACCCAACACAAAAGCCTAAATAATTACAAATCCCCACTTCTTATTCAAAAGCCCAATTTCAACACATTATCCCCGTTTGCGCCAAGCCTATGTTGTGGTTCGTACATTTTATTTTAGTATGAATTTAACGCTAATAGTCGCATTTATTTTAATTTTCTCAAATTCAATTTTGTGAGGTTCATACTTACTTTTTTCAATTGACGCCATTCCACGAATTCTTATCCCTTCTACTCGTCCTTGTAGTTTATTTTCAAGATTTGTTTCGTTATCTGTTATGTGAATTGCATTACCAATTGTCTGTCCAATAGGTTTTGTCAATGCAATAGCCTTTTTTCGTGCATTTTCAATGGCTCTTGTACGACAAGTATTTTCTAAGTTTTCAATATCTGAATGTTCCAATTTGTAAATTGAAGTATTTGATATACCTAAGTCCTCAAGTTGCACAAATACTTTGCTCGCTGTTTCAGCATTGGTTACTTTTAAGATGTATTCTTTGGTTTTCAAAATGTCTTTTTGTTTCATAAAGTAGAACTTATAATTGCTTAACATATCACTCGTTGTCAAATCTATTTCAGTATTTATGTTCATAGATTTAAACGCTGCGATCATCTTGCTTTCTTGTTCTTCAAGTGAAACCTTATCTCTACTGTCTTTTTCTGAAATGATAATTCTAATGTAGATTAGATTAGGTGTTACTAAGGTATCATCATAACCACTAACTTCAATGTGAGGTTGGTCTATAAAATTCTTTGTTTGTGCAAAACTTGACAGATAAATTGTCGAGCAGAAAACTATTATTAAAAATGCTTTATTCATATCAAAGTGTTTTTTTCGTTATATTTTTTGCTATATGACCGCTAATGGGTGTATTGGCGAAGTAAATAGCAATAATTTCTAATATATTAACTAACTCATAATAAGCTATTTATTTTCGCCAATACGTGTTATATGATGCAAAATTTCGTATAACTCGTTAATATGCAAACTTTTCACATATTTTTGATTTTGAAATAGATTTTTTGCAAAAGTGCAAAAAACAAACAGGATATCTTTTATATGTGAGTTAGTATGCTTACTTTGCAAAGGTATGTAGTGCGTTCCATACTACCAAATAAAAAGCAACTTTTTTTCTTACAAAAGAAAAATACAGCTTCTGCCAACGTTGGCAGAAGCTGTATTTTTTATAGGTAAAAGGTTGCTAATAGACAAGGCTTGGCGGAGGCTGGGGAATTAAAAGCACAAAAATTGAATTACTAATCTACGTTAGCTATTTCTATCCATGTGTGTGAGGCACCATGTTCAAAACATCACAGCATTAAAATCTTGCATTTATCCCATTATTAAGCATTTTTGAGCAGAAATACAAGCTATATTATGGGGTAATGTAAAATAAAAAATATAATATATTGATTATCAATTATTTATATTGATTATTTTTAGCATAGATTAGGTATTCAGGTTCTTAAATATAAGTTATGAAAGAAAGTGTTTTTAATATTCAAAAATGAAACTTCCACTATAACTTTCCAAGAGTCTTTGATTTTTAGATAGTTTTTTGTAAAATTGCAAAAAATGTTGGTTTTAGATATGGAAAAGCTATTTAACAATATAAACCTGTTATTGACACTTCATGCACTTCAAGGTATTATCTTTGCCTTGATATTTATCTTCAATCAGAAAAAAAACGCTCCCTTAAGATTTTTAGGGCTGTTTCTTTTAGTCTATGTAAGTACTAGCATTCAATGGGTGCTGGAAGTTGTTACACAGATTAAATACTTGCCTTTTTCCTTTGTTTATTTGATTGCGCCTTTTTTTTACTTATATATAAAAAATACGCTCGGTATATTTCAAAAAAAGGACTTTTGGCATTTATTGCCTGCACTTATAGAGTTCTCATTTCACTTAGTGTTATTTATTTTTCAAAATCTTGGTGATAGCTTTTACACTAAAAAAAATGCGCTCATTATATTCATAATCTTGATTATTATCCCAACATTTTACAATGCTGTATATACTATAAAGTCTATTTTGTTAATAAAAAAGCATCAAAAAATTGCTGTGAATTTTTTTACAAATATTGAAAAAAAGCATCTTCATTGGGCTATTATTACTTGTGTCATTTTTTTAGTAGATTATACAGCAGAATTTTGCTCCTCTATGTTGTTATTTATGATAAATTACGAACTATTATACTTGTATATTTATCAAACTGTTACTTCTTTTTTTATTGTTTATTGGATTTCTATTTATGGCTTGCAACAGCAGAATATCAATGCGGAGGCTATTCAGTATTTAGATATGGCCGCAGATGTTTTGGAACCTGAAAAGCCTGCATTTTCGTTTCAAACAGTGGAAGAGCCTTTTGATGAGGCTATAGATGTTGCTTCGTTAGAAAGTTATCAAAAAATTATCGCTTTTTTTAAGGAAACTAAAATATATAAAGATAAAGATATTAGTCTTTTCAAAGTGGCTGATTCGATGCAACTATCCTATAGAGACATATCTAGGTTAATCAAAAAATGTGGGCAAAAAAACTTCAATCAGTTTGTGAATGAATTTAGAATTAGGGATGTAAAAGAACTGCTTGTGCAAGAAGACAAATTGGAAAAATTCAATTTGTATGGATTGGCACAAGAGGTGGGGTTTAACTCTCGCTCCAGTTTTTTCACTGCCTTTAAATCTATGGAAGGCAAGACTCCCTTAGAGTTCAAAAAAGAGCAGACAAGCATAAATATACGCTAAAACGCATAAATGAGTCCGAAATTCGACATTCAACACTCATTGGGGCTTGGAAAAGCCCTATTTTTTTGCTTTAGAGTTTAACTTTGCAAAAAAACTAGGTGAACCTATCCCTTGATTTTACTTTTTAAAACCCTATAACTCATGAAAAAATATATGTACGCAAAATATCTATTTATTTTGCTTTTCCTGCCTTTTTTTGGTAGCCACCTACTGCAGGCACAAGTTTTAGACCCATACATTTTCACCCAAACAGCGGGTACTTATACACCCATCACAGGTGGTGTAGTGTTGTTTGAACAGCCGTTTGATGACAGTACCACTACTGCCATTGCTATTCCCAGTTTTTATTTTGCAGGTGCTGCACATACCAATATGTTTGTGCATACCAACGGATACCTTACTTTTGGGGATGCAGCACCTAATTGGGAGAATAATCCCTTATCTACATGGGATAATTATGGAGGAGCTGTGTCTGCTTTTGGTAGAAACTTAGCGAGTACTGCTACTAGTGATGTGCGTTGGCAAGAAATAGGTAGCGAAGTAATTGTACAATGGAAAGACGTACAACGTTATGATTGGGATCCAAGCAGTGAATTGATTAGCTTTCAAATTCGGTTGAATACCACTACTGGTCAAATTAAAGTCGTATATGGCGGTAGTATAGTGCCTAGTAATAATCCTTGGATGTGGAATAAATCGGTAGAAGTTGGTTTACGCTGTGCCACACTCTCGTTTCCTGACAATATACAAAATCGATATATAGGCTTTGGTGGCGGTAGCTGGTCAAACTCTACGGAAGGTGCAGATGAATATGCGGGTATGTATTTCCATGAGGATAGCCCCACCACTATTCCCACAGCAGGTTTAACGTTCACTTGGACTTTGCCTCCGCCTTGTGCGGGCATACCCAATGCAGGGAACGCGCAAGTAAATGTAAGTACAATATGTGCAGGTTCATATATCAATTTAACCATTACAGGCGATACACCCGCTTTATCGCTTGCCTACCAATGGCAAGTATTTGATGGGATAGCTTTTGTAGATGTACCAACCGCGACCAAGCGTAAACTCACTGCCTTGCCTGCCAATGCTACCCAATACCGTTGCAAGGTTACTTGTACGACCGCTAGCACAGTAAGTTATACTACACCTGTAAATATTACCTTTACTGCACCCATTTATGCTGCTATACCTTATGTGCAAGATTTTGAAAACACTTGGTCAAGTAGTTGTAGCATAGCACCTTTTACTGAATCGATTCCTGAAACAAATTGGCGTAATATACCTGCTTCAGGTGATAACTCTTGGCGTAAAAGCGACATGACTTGGACAGATTTAGGCGGTAGCGGATGGAATTCTACTTATACAAGCGTAAATTTTAGTGGAGCAGAAGGAAGCACACGCAGCGCACGCTTTCACTCTTATGGTACGCCTTTAGGTACAAAAGGTAGTTTGGATCTATACTTAAATTTAAGTAGTGCAGGACAAAAAACTTTGATGTTTGATTATATCAATAATGATGGAGCAGATATTGTGGAAGTATTGCTTTCGCATGATGGTGGGGCTACTTTTACGCTGCTGCCTACTGCTTTGGGGATATCTCCCGATTGGACAAACGTATCTTATGTGATTAATAGCACCTCGCCTACAGCCGTTATTCGTATAAGGGCTACCTCTGATGGGTATGATGGAACTAATGATGACACCGCAGGGCAATCTGATATTGGCATAGATAATGTGGGTGTGTATCCTCCTTGTGCAGGCACGCCCAATGCAGGAACTATCAATATCGCAGACCTGATGATATGTGCGCCTACGAAACTAAAACTTGTAGGGGCATCTGTGGGTCCAGGAATCACTTACCAATGGCAAAGCTCTACTACAAGTGCCACCACAGGCTTCGCACCTGCAGCAACCGCAACATCAGCCACTTATACACCTGCTATACCTGCAATGGGTACTTGGTATCGTTGTGTATTAACTTGTGCGAATGGTGGTGAAACCGCTACTTCTACAGTGGGCAAGCTCACGCCTTTTACAACCATTAGCACGTTCCCTTATACGGAAAATTTTGATGGTATTGTTACTACCAACGAAGTGGGTACACAACCTGAACCACCTCAAGCTATAAATCCTACTAATAGTGCTTTGCCTTGTGGCTGGCTTGTATCGAATAATAACGCAGATAACTTTACTTGGAAAAATGCCAATTTGAATGCTGCCTCTCAGCCAAATGCGCTGGCTTACAATTATAATTGGAATGATATTACTACAGCAGCAGATGATTGGGTGTTTTCGCCTCCTTTGACTATGGTGGCAGGCAAGAATTATACGGTTTCATTCAAATATAGAACGCAATCCTCCACATATATTGAAGATTTGGAAGTTTCATGGGGAACTGCCCAAAATGCTACAGGTATGCCTGCTGCCAATCAAATCGCGAATATAGTAGGCGCGACTAATACAAGTTACGAAACCCATACTTGTACCGCTTTTATATTGGCTACTGCAGGGGTTCATTACATAGGATTTCACGCTAAGTCTGCTCCTAATCAATGGAATCTTTATATAGATGATTTGGAAATAACCGAAACCTGTCCAACAGCTACTTTCGGCGTATTGCTTGACGGTGTTTTGGGTACAAATTACAACCAAACTCTTACCCAAACAGGCTTTGTTACTGATGTAGCTTGGACAATCACCAACGGTAACTTGCCTACAGGGCTTTCTTTGAACTCAGGGGCTATTACAGGTACGCCTACAGCCACTGGAGCTTATACTTTTACTATAAAAGCAGAAGCAAGCGGTTGTTCAAGTGAAAATACCTATACAGTTAATATAAACTGTCCTACAAGTGGCGTTTTTGCGCCTGCTACCACCGCAGCGTTACCCACAGCGTTACCTCAATCCATCGTAAATGTAGCCTATACTACTACGATTGCCCAATCAACGCTTACAGGAGCAGTTACATGGAGTGCCACAGGCTTGCCTGCGGGTTTGACTATAGATGCTAATACGGGGGTCATTAGTGGAACAGCCACTGCGCTTACTAATACACCCGCTAATATTACGATAACAGCCACTGCGCCTGCGCCCAATACAACCTGTAGCTTATCAGCTGATTATACCTTGAATGTAGTGTGCTCTTCTATTATTATCGCACCTGCAACTTTGCCTAATGGCGTAGCCAATACACTTTATACTCAAACGCTCTCACAAACGGGCATCGTGGGTGGAGAAATTGTGTGGAGTATCGCTTCAGGTACATTACCCATAGGTTTAATACTTAACGCTTCTACGGGTATTATAAGTGGTACGCTTGTAGCAGGAGGAACTTCCAACAATCTTACATTCTCTGTTACCAATGGTATTTGTACGCAAACCACAAGTACTTACACACTTGTTGTAGATAAAGCAGCGCAAACCATCACTTTTGGAGCATTGTCTAACAAAGTATATGGCGATGCGTCTTTCACGCTTGGGGCTACAGCAACTTCAAATTTATCGGTTACCTACTCAAGTAGCAATCTTGATGTGGTAACATTGGCGGGCAATACTGCCACCATTGTAGGCGCAGGAACAGCTGTTATTACAGCTTCACAAGCAGGCAATGCAGTTTATTTGGCAGCCACTGACGTTCCTCAAACATTCAATGTTACGAAAGCAAACCAAACCCTTACTTTTGGTACTTTAATCAATAAAACTTTTGGAGATGCGCCATTTAATTTGAGTGCGACTGCAAGTTCTACCTTGCCTGCCAGCTACACAAGTAGCAATACGGCTGTAGCGACTATTTCGGGCAATACGGTTACTATCATAGGCGCAGGCGTTACGACCATTACCGCTTCACAAGCAGGCAATGGCAATTACAATGCGGGAACAGACGTGCTACAAACATTGACGGTGCTTAAAGCTAACCAAACTATCACCTTTGCAGGTTTGGCAGGCAAGACGTTTGGCGATGTACCCTTCAATCCAAGTGCTACGGCAAGTTCTGGTTTATCTATCAGTTATGTGAGTAGCAACACGGCAGTAGCCACTGTTTCGGGCAATCTTGTAACGATTGTAGGTGTAGGCACTACCACACTGACGGCTTCTCAAGCAGGTAATAGCAACTACAGTGTAGCTAACAATATAGACCAAACGTTAAATGTAGGCAAGGCAAACCAAACCATTACTTTTGCTGCCATTACAGACAAAGTAGTTAATGATGCACCTTTCAATCTCAATGCTACCTCAAGTGTAGGCTTGCCTATTACCTATAGCATTTCTACAGTGCCTACCACCAATGTAGCTACACTTTCGGGCAATATTGTTACAATAGTAGGTGTGGGAAGTGTTACTATTACGACTTCTCAAGTAGGCAATACTAACTATAGTGTGGCCTCTAATGTATCCCGTACTTTTGCTATCAACTTGCCTACCAGTCTTTTACCTGCTGTGATAACTTCTGAAGTAGTAACCTATCCTAATCCCAATACAAGCGGTATATTCCAAGTGCGTTTGGGTAAATTGGCGAAAGAGGAAGTAAGCTATCAAGTGTTTGATGCACAAGGCAAAAGCGTGCAAACAGGCGTATGGAAAGACCAAGAAATATCCACGCTTACCTTAACCACTTTGGCGAATGGTACTTATACGTTGCATTTGCGCACTAACAAAGGTACAACCGTACAACGTTTAGTTATCAATAAGTAAAAAATGATTTTTGATTTACGATTTTTGATTTGCGATTTTTGATTTACGATAAACAAAAATCGTAAATCAAAAATTGTAAATTTCACTCACTCATTCATTCATTCATCACTCACGCATGAAAAAGTCCATTTATTATACCCTCTCTTTTGTCTTGCTTGCCTTTATTTGTGTGGCTTGCAAAAAATGTAACCCAGACGAGGTAAAACCTCAAACACTCCAAGGTACATGGCGACCAGGTACCGTTTTATTGAATAATGTAGGGCAGAATTTAGCC
>JAYTNK010000015.1:0-1776 GCA_043748375.1 Cytophagales bacterium | reverse complement strand
GAGCCGTGCGCCTCAAGTATTTGCCGCACGATTGCCAACCCCAACCCTGAACCGCCTGCTGTTTTGGTACGACTTTTTTCTACTCGATAAAAACGTTCAAAAATATGACTTAAGTGTTCGGCGGGGATACCTTGTCCATTATCGCGCATTTCGATATGTATATCTTTTCCCGCATCTTGGAACGTGATATTAATCTCGCCTCCTCGATGCCCATACTTGATAGCGTTATCTATCAGGTTAAAAAACTTGCCTGATGCGTGGATAATCTGCCTCTATGTGGCAGGCAGGCAAGTTGTTATGCAAGTTTAATCGCATGGTGCGTTCTTGCAGCCGTTCCTCAAACAATACACACAAGGTGCTTAATAGGTCGCAAAGACTAAAAATACTTTTGTTCATCGTAATCATTCCCGCCTCCATTTGGGAAAGTGTGAGTAGGTCTTGCACCAAATTATTCAGCCCGTCAAGGCTAAGAGAAGCTTTACGCAAAAATTTTTCGGCTACTTCCTCGTCATCTATTGCCCCGTCAAGCAATGTTTCAATATAGCCTTGTGCCGCAAAAATAGGCGTTTTTAATTCATGAGAAACATCAGCCAAAAACTCTCTGCGATAAAGCGCAATTTTTTTTAGTTGGTCTATTTCTTGTTGTTTATTAGAAGTGTAGGCATATAATTCAGCATTTAATTTTTGAATAGAACTAAATGAAGGTTGTACATTTTTTGGTCTTAGTGTAAAATCCTTCTTTTTTAGCTTCTCGAGAGCTGAATATACCTCATTTATTTCACGCAAAATGATAAATTCCATCGTAAAATACACCAAAATAAAGGTGGAGGAGGCAGAAATGGCAAATGCGACAAATAACACCAACCCTTTTGGAGCGAGTAAAGATAAAAAAGCTGTAGTAATAGTTGCTACACAAATAGCAATTAACCAAGCTAACCAACGAGGATTTAAGGACATCTATTAGGATAGTTTAGAAGTAGTACTAAATAACATATTTAAGTATAATAAAAAATATTTTTTAACGCTATTATGTCTTAAATTTTTGCAAATAATTTTTTCCTATAACGCTTACATAACGCAATGCGTTCATACAGCAAAATTAACAAAAAAAATAAAAATATTGCATTAGATTTGCATAGATTTAGTTACTATCTCACAAACTATGCGGAATTTACTACTTGTACTTATTATTTGCTTTAGTATGCTTGGAATAAGCCTGCCTTGTGTAGCGCAAACGCCTACTAAAGTTCCACATAGTCTTGACCCTAATAAAAAACTTTCTCAATATATTCTTGAGCATTGGGATACAGAGCATGGCTTACTTTCAAACAATGTGAGACGGATGCTTCAAACCCAAGACGGCTTTCTTTGGCTTGCGGGTTTTGGAGGACTCACACGCTTTGATGGAATTCGGTTTACTACTTTTAACAAACGTGAGCATGATGTTTTCAAAACCAATTCTGTCTTTACTTTGACTGAAAGTCAAGATGGTACGCTTTGGGTAGCCACCGAAGGTAGCGGGCTTTTGGCATACAGTAAAGGAGCGTTCAAAACCTTAGGCGATGAAAAACTATTTGCTACCGCTTTTTATGCAGAATCGAAAAATAAGTTTTGGGTAGGCACGCGCAACTCAGGGCTGTATATGCTTAGTCCTGAAAAAGGTATTTTGCAACAACTTGACTATAAAGAACTTACTAAAACCTCTGTGTTTTGTATTCGTCCTGATAATAAAGGTAAAATATGGTTTGGTACAGATAATAAAGGTATTACTTATTT
>JAYTNK010000014.1:0-4736 GCA_043748375.1 Cytophagales bacterium | reverse complement strand
CCTACAATGTGCCTCTGTCAAATGAAAAAGTAAAATCGGAAAGACTTATTGCGCCCGTATTGACTGAAGTACATGAATTGCATAAAGATAAAATCAATTTATATTCAGGCGAAGAGCTAAACGTACAACCCGCCGATGAGTTAAATGGTGCTTGCGATTTCTTTTTCTCTGCTAATCCGACAGCCTATTTATTGAGCGCGCCTATTGTTGCTTTTGCTGAGGCTAAAGACGAAGATATGGAGTATGGCATGGCACAATGTACGGCACAAATGTTGGGCGCACAGATATTCAATGACATGGCGTTTTCTTAAGCTCGAAGGCAAAAACCTATATATTGATTCAAAATCTTATTACATTGACCATTTAGACGTGCTTTTAGGTGTTTTTCATCAAATTATTGCGCAATTTTAAACATTTTACTCCTACAAAAAATTATATAGAGAAACGCTCTTAAACGCATTTCCTCTCCCCTTTAACTTAAAATATGACGGAAATAAAATTAGACTCGAAAATTCCCGATGGTGCCATTGGTGAAAAATGGACTAAGCACAAATTTAATCTCAAGTTGGTAAACCCTTCCAATAAACGTAAATATGATGTTATTGTGGTTGGTACAGGACTTGCAGGTGCGGCTGCAGCTGCTTCTTTGGCAGAATTGGGCTACAATGTAAAAGCATTTTGTTTTCAAGATAGTGCCAGACGCGCCCACAGTATCGCGGCTCAAGGCGGCATTAACGCAGCAAAAAACTATCGCAATGATGGCGACAGCGTATATCGCTTGTTTTATGACACTGTAAAAGGAGGCGATTATCGCGCTCGCGAAGGCAATGTACATCGCCTTGCGGAAGTAAGCGTGAATATCATCGACCAATGCGTAGCGCAAGGCGTTCCATTTGCTCGCGAATATGGTGGGTTATTGGATAATCGCTCCTTTGGTGGAGCGCAAGTTTCGCGCACTTTCTATGCTAAAGGACAAACAGGGCAACAACTGCTTTTGGGTGCATATAGCGCGCTCAGCAGGCAAGTTTCGGTAGGCAAGGTGCAACTTTACACCCGTAGCGAAATGCTTGATGTAGTAACAGAGGGAGGCAAGGCACGTGGTATCATCACCCGTAATCTTGTAACAGGCGAAATAGAATCCCATTCTTCACATGCTGTATTGCTTTGCACAGGTGGTTATGGCAATGTTTTCTTCCTTTCTACCAACGCAAAAGGCTCTAATGTAACCGCTGCTTGGCGTGCGCATAGAAAAGGTGCTTTGTTTGGAAACCCTTGTTTCACACAAATACACCCTACTTGCATACCTGTAACAGGTGATCACCAATCAAAACTTACATTAATGTCTGAATCGTTGCGCAATGATGGACGTGTGTGGGTGCCAAAAACGCAAGAGGATGCTAAATCTATCCAACAAGGCAAGAAAAAAGCCTCTGACATACCCGAAGCTGACCGTGACTATTTCTTGGAACGCAAATATCCAGCTTTTGGAAACCTTGTTCCACGCGATGTTGCTTCGCGTAATGCCAAACAAATGTGCGATGAAGGACGCGGTGTAGCTCCAACAGGTTTAGCCGTTTACTTAGATTTTGCTGACTCGGTTAGACGTGAAGGTAAAAAAGTTATCGAGTCAAAATACGGAGGCAAGGAGAAATATGAAGCTACCACAGGCGATTACGAACAAGGCGCAGCTGCTGAAGGCAAAAAAGTAATGGAGGAAAAATACGGCAATCTCTTTGATATGTATGCCAAAATTACTGATGAAAATCCTTACAACTTGCCTATGAAGATTTACCCTGCCGTTCACTATACAATGGGTGGATTATGGGTAGATTACAACTTAATGACTACTATTCCAGGTTTATACGCATTGGGCGAAGCTAATTTTTCTGACCATGGCGCGAACCGCTTAGGAGCAAGCGCACTCATGCAAGGATTGGCTGATGGCTATTTTGTGATACCTTATACTATAGGCGACTACCTCGCAGGTATGAAATCGGAAGACAAGTTACCCACCACGCATGAGGCTTTTAAACAAGCACAAACCGAAGTTAAAGAGCGTGTAAAAAGACTATTGGCTATCAATGGTACAAAAACAGTCGACGAATTTCACCGCGAATTGGGCAAAATCATGTGGGAATATTGTGGAATGGCGCGTAACAAAGAAGGTTTGACAAAAGCCCTTAAACTTATCCAAAACCTTCACGCAGAGTTTTACAAAAACGTGAAAGTTACAGGCGTAAACGAGGAGTTTAACCAAGCCCTTGAAAAAGCAGGACGTGTAATTGACTTTATCGAACTTGGTGAGCTTATGGTACGCGATGCACTCGACCGCAACGAATCATGTGGTGGACACTTCCGCGAAGAATATCAAACGCCTGAAGGCGAAGCACTTCGTGATGACAACAACTACGCTTATGTGGCGGCATGGGAGTTCACAGGCGAAAACACCGCTCCTATTCTACACAAAGAACCCTTAGTATTTGAAAATGTCAAATTAACACAAAGGAGTTACAAATAAAATAAAAACCCGCTTTTAGGCGGGTTTTTTTTATTAAATTTTGTCTTTATTTTTGCCTAATAACAGTTGTTAAATAAAGTGCTATTTGAAGATGCCGTATTTTTTGAATGTCTGTCAAGGTTTATCGACCATTGGCAACGTTCAAAAAAAGGTTGTCCTATTTTTAAACCTTAGAGTATGTTAGAAGGCTGTGTTTAATTATAAATAATTGATAATCAGTTTATTACAGAAAAAATTGTTTTTTACACCTCTTTAGGTTTAGCCTTTACAAATAGGCTATACAAAAAGTGAGTTTTCTTTTATCATAGATGGGAAAGCTATCCAAAAACTCCATGCTAAACCTTTGCAAACGCCTACCATGGAAGACACACTTTCTAAGAACCAGAAAAGCCTTATTGCTTGGCAGTTGCGCCAAGTAGATGAGCATAACTTTCCAACATAGCCAAAACGCGTGCTACATCTTTATCCATTTCTGAACGATAACGCGTTTTCACTTCGCCTATACGGATATCTATGTCATCTTTAGCTTTTTGATAGGCTGCTTTAGTAGGCTGTTTGTTTTCGAGCTGTATTGCCATTTCTTTGAGGGTATTCGCCATTTCAGCTATGCTGACACATTTGCGCACTTCACTATCAGCCAACATATCGGTAGGCAAGTTTTTTCTTATGTATTGCAACTTAATACTTTGTTTTTGGATAATAGTCTTATGTTTTTCAACATCATAGTAGGTGAGTGTAACTTTTACCTCGCCTGCCTGCTCAGGTAGGCGAGCCTTAAATCGCGCAAGTGCCACTTGAGTAAGTCCCGCATTCATATTATTCAAGCTAACGGTAATTGTATTACCCTGATAATTAGGCGAATAACCATAAAATTCGGCTAACTCTAAATTACTGTCATATTCTATGGTGAGCTTCACCTCTTTGGCAATAGTCGAGAAGATACTTTCCACTTCTTTGACAAATATTTTTTGAATATCCTCTGCATCATTTACATAGTGGAAACTATGTTTGCCACTTTTGGTTATTTGACGGGCTAATGCATCATTCACTTGCACACCTATTGCTACTAAAGTTATGCTGATTTGGTGATTTTGGCTGTAGTTTTTAGCATTTTTTACAATTTCTTCTACATCTACTTGTCCTGTATTGGTGAGGACATCGGTGAGTAATAAAACTTTATTATTACCTTTTTCGGCATAATGCTTACTTATCACCTCATAACCGCGTATAAGTCCTGCGTTCAAGTCGGTGCTTCCACGCGCCTCAATACCTTTTATGATTTGCATTATTTTTTGTTTGTTTACAGCACTTTCGTTCTCAAGGATAGTTTCTATTTGGTCATCAAAGGTTACAATAGAAACCATATCTTGAGCGCGTAATTTTTCTACTAAAGTTATAGCACTTTTTCGGGCGTGTTCTATTCTATCGCCACTCATTGAGCCACTACGGTCTATCACGATACAAATATTTAGTGGTGTTTCGTCTATAAAGTTAGAGTTTTTGTTGGTTGTAAAACCGATTTGCAAAACTGCTTCGGATTGTGTGGCAGAGAGGCTTGGATTACCCCATCGCGTATTCAGGGCTACATTATAGCCTTTTTCAGGCATTGGAAGTTGGTGGGTGTGGTAATTAAAATACTCCTCCGCTACAATTTCAGCAGGTTTAGGAATAATTAAACCATCAGCGCGTTGTTTGCCCATGCCATAAGAGGCAGAAGAATAGCCTTGTTGGGCTTGGCTTACAGAAAATAAAAGAGAGCAGAAAACGAGTAAGCAAATGAGCTTTTTCATAAGTAATAGGAAAAGGGTTTGGGGTTGTATTTGTTGAGGCAAAAGTAACTTGCCTACCCTAACTAAGCAAATAAAACCCTTGCAAACGCGCTGTAAAGCGTTTTACAAGGGTTTTACAACGTTTCTTGCCTGCCTTTTGGATTGAAAGAAGCTGGCTATTTTTAGAGCGGGAGTATGCTTTCGGTGTCTTCTATATTTTCTTGGGTAAAAAGTGTCCAAGTGTCTAATTCTAAGGCGCAGAGTGTGCCAAAGAATGAATGGGCAATGCTTTTTTTGTTGCATCCTTCATAACAGCCGTTGTCTAAAGGTATGCAAGCGTGTCGCTCTGTTATCGCCTTTTCTATTTCAGAGAGCGGGTATTTGGTATGCCCATGTATGAGTTGTTTACCTTTTAAAAATGCTTCAGCATTATAGGTGTCGCGTCTCCA
>JAYTNK010000013.1:0-2529 GCA_043748375.1 Cytophagales bacterium | reverse complement strand
AGTTGTGCGTTATATTATTTTTTCCATAGGATAGGGGTTGCAACCCCTATCCTATGGAAAAAAAGAACTGAAAAATAGACTTTTTTGCAAAAAAATGCTCTTTTTATATGGTTTTTCGTCAGAAAAAGTATAACACACAACTTGGGTTAAAATAACAAAAATATCCTGCTGTATTATTTTAAGCGATAGGTAAAGTCTTGACTACTGCCAAAGTTACAAACCGTCAGCAGTGGTCGACGACCCTGCGGATGGTTGAAGTACACCATTATTATCACTGAAAATAATACAGCAGGAAAATTTCATTCAATCTTTTCCCAAATTTCGATTTGAAAGGGGAAATCATTTTTTTCGTCAGCCACGAATGTTTCCGTCTTGACTATACGCCATTCGCTTAGGTCGGGAGGCAAGAAAAAAGTATCACCTGCTATGTTTGCCTGCACTTTTGTCCAATATAACCGATTTGCAAACTTGCCTGCCTGCGCATACAAACTGCCACCACCTATAATAAAAAGCTCTGTTTCGCCTGCTTGTTGCGCTGTTTCTATAGCGGAGGCAAGGTCAGGAAATAGACTAATTCCTGTTATCTCTGATAAATTATTTTGTTGGGTAAGCACAAAATTTTCACGTTTAGGCAAAGGCTTGCCTATAGACTCAAAGGTTTTGCGCCCCATAAGCACAGTATGCCCTGTGGTGAGTATGCGAAAGCGTTTGAGGTCTTCAGCTAAATGCCAAGGAAGGCTGTTGTTGATACCGATTGTGCCATTTTGGGCAGAAGCTACTAACAAGGATAGATACATTGTACTTATATTTTCAATAATGGGGGTTTAGAAAAACTGCATAAACCGCTATTTAAAGGTGTTTTACAGTTACATGATGCTCAATATGCCTAACACTCAAACGGTTACAAAAGCACATTTATTGTTTTTTTTGTTTTTTCAAATAATAAGTTTATATTTAGGGGATTTTTTAAGGAGTACCTTTTGGCTAACAGACGCTTACAGCATGGCTATGCTTAGAAAATGTCGAGTAATCAAGTAGTACCTATATGAGTTGTATTTTTTGTTTCCTAACTTTATATAAAAGATGTCCGTAGCAACGTATTCAGATAATTGGCGTACTTTACAAAAATACGCACACCTATTCCCACAACATTTTCATCTCGCGCATAGCATTGCCAAAGGGTTTTATGCAGATGGCAATCATGCCAATGCGCTCAAGTTCTATAAAAAAGCCCTTCTAATTTCCTCCAACAACTATGTAAATTGGGGACACGTAGGATATTGTTTCGAATTGGGTGAAGCCGATTATGAAAAAGCTATTTATCATTACCTAAAAGCTATCGCACAGCTAACTGCCCCCGATAAGTGGCTTTCGCAACGTTTGGCTTGGTGTTATATCCAAAGTAAGCAATATCAGGCAGCACTTGATGTACTTCTTGAACATATTCAGCACGTACCAACAGATGATTGGGCGCAAGGTAAAATCGGCTATTGCCACCAAATGTTTAGCGATTATGCTACCGCGCTTACCTACCACCTCAAGGCAGAAAGCATTGGCGCGTCTGAAGTGGGTTGGAATACGGGCAATGTGGGTTATTGTTATCAAATGCTTGGCGACTACGCTACGGCTCTTGCCTACCACCTGAAGGCGGAACAAATAGATAGCCGCGATGTGTGGAATCTTAAAAATGTAGGCTATTGCTATCAAAAAGCAGGCGACTATACCAACTCTCTTGCCTACCATTTGCGCGTATATGAGGAAGCACCCACCGATATTTGGAATGTGAAAAACGTAGGCTACTCTTATCAACAGCTCGGCAATTATGAAAAAGCACTCAAATATCATGAAGTTGTAGAGAAAATGGCACCTACTGATACGTGGAACTTGGGGCACATGGGCTATTGTTATCAACGTATCTCCAAACATAAAAACGCCATACCTTTTCATGAAAAAGTATTAGAACTTGCCCCAGATGATACATGGAACAAGTATCAATTAGGCTATTGTTACTTCACGCAATATGACCTCGAAAATGCAGAACTGCACCTGCAAGACGGAGATGACGATAAATACGCCATACTGCACATGGGAAGTATCTTTTTGGTGCAAGGAAAAACCTATCTTGCGCTCGAAAAATACAAAGAAGCACTGCCTTTATTCGACTCCTTAGAAAGCTTTATCAGTGTTTACAACAGCGACCGCGTGTATTTGTTGGGTGATTATGGGCTATCGGCTACGCAATGCGACCAAATGGCATGGGAAGTGGAAATGCACAATAGTCTTCGCAAAACGTGGTAAACGATAAACAAACTGCTTGTTATTTATGGACTTTCAAATAACCTTGCCTACCGCACCACGTGTGCCTATTGTAATAAGTGTACCGCATAGCGGTACGGCATTTCCGCCTGAATTGGCAGACAAGTTCTTGCCTGCCCAACGGCAAAGCCTCGATGATACGGATTGGTTTGTCGATAAGTTATATGAATTTGCACCTGCTATGGGCATTACGCTTATTTCGGCGTATTATCA
>JAYTNK010000012.1:0-13427 GCA_043748375.1 Cytophagales bacterium | reverse complement strand
TTCAAAGTACCTGTTTCGCCACAACCTGTATTCGCTGTAGCTTGTGTAATACTGGTATTATTACTTTCTGCAATACCTTGATTGAATTTGTAATAGGCTATCAAACCTGCTTCATTGCCTGCCAATTCTACGTTCATAGAAGCGGTTAGTTCGGCTGGAGTACGCACAATATTCCATACGCGCATCTCGTCAAGTCTGCCATTCAACCAGTCGTTTGGAATGGTGCCTGAATCATCCAACTTTGCACCTATGGTGGTGTATTGATACGAACTTTTTATCGTACCATTGTAGGGTGTTGAAGCAACCAATATACCATTTTGATACAGCAGGATATTCGTACCGTCTGCTACAGCCGCTACGTGTACCCACGTGCTAAGGGGCAGAGGATTGGGTGCAGTAAGTTGTATTTGGATGTTATTGGTTTGCGCCACTTGCACATCAAGCCTACCTGTATTATCATTCAAGCCAAAATGAATCGCACCATTGTTTATACCACTAGCCCCCCAGTTTTTGAGGAAAGAAGTCCACAGAACATAGCTGTTCACATACACCCATGTTTCTACGGTCATTCTTCCATTGCCCAACTTGCCTGCCCACATATTATCAGGTAAGCGTACATAACTATTTGTACCATTGAAGGCAAGGGCTTTATTCGCCACATCAGCCACGCCTTGTATCGCAAAATTGTAATGGCTATTCACGCAATCGTTGTTTATTACAGCCACGACTGCATTTTTTGTACCCATGCTGGTAGGCGAGAACGTAACCGTAAAAGTCTGTGAACCATTGGCAGGAACAGTGAAAGGCGTGGCAGGCAAGTTTCCGATAGTGAACTCGACTGCATTTGCGCCACTCAAACTTACTTGTGAAATCGTAAGCGGATTTAAACCATGGGTATTTTGAATGGTGTACGTTCTGGTTGAATTACCGCCTAAAAGCGTAGTATTGAAAAGCGTGAAATTGCCTACAATGGGTATAGCGAGGTTATTAGCAATATTAGTGGCATTGCCTTGCAGATTTGCTGTGCCTCGTGCTGTATTATCTGCAGTTTGAGAAATGCCTGCATTGCCCGCTATGAAGTTTGAAGTGGCACCTGTCATAGCAAAGCTATTTAAAGTACCTGTTTCGCCACAACTTGTATTGCCTGTAGCTTGCGTGATAGCTGTATTGTTTCCTTCTGCTATGCCTTGATTAAATTTGTAGTAGGTTATCAAACCTGCTTCATTGCCTGCCAATTCTGCATTCATAGAAGCGGTTAGCTCGGCAGGAGTGCGTGCAATATTCCACACGCGCATCTCGTCAAGTCTGCCATTCAACCAGTCGTTTGGAATGGTGCCTGAATCATCTAACTTTGCACCTATGGTGGTGTATTGATACGAACTTTTTATCGTGCCATTGTAAGAAGTAGTGGCAACCAATGTGCCATTTTGGTACAGCAAGATATTCGTACCATCTGCTACTGCGGCTGCGTGTACCCACGTATTAAGAGGTATAGACGAAGGAGCTGTCGCTCCTACATTTGTACCATTAGTTTGGGCTACTTGAATATCAAGTCTACCCGTATTATCATTCAAGCCAAAATGAATTGCGCCATTATTAGCCCCCGAAATCCCCCAGTTTTTGAGGAAAGAAGTCCATGTGCCATAGCCATTCACATATACCCATGCTTCTACAGTCATTCTGCCATTGCCCAACTTGCCTGCCCACATATTGTCAGGTAAGCGCACATAACTATTTGTACCATTGAAGGCAAGGGCTTTATTGACTACATCTGCCACGCCTTGTATCGCAAAATCATAACTTGCTTCATCACAATCATTATTCGTAATCGTTACAGTCGCATTTTTTGTACCTACGCTTGAGGGCATAAACGTTACGGTAAAAGTTTGTGAACCACTTGCCGCGATATTGAACGGAGGGGCAGGCAAGCCTGTAATAGCATACTCGCCTGCGTTTGCACCACTCAAAGCGACATTAGTAACATTTAAAACAGCCGTACCTGTATTTTGTATGGTGTAAGTGCGCGCAAGATTATTTGTTAAAAGTACAGTGCCAAAATCGGTATGGTCTGTTAAACTTGGGGTAATATCATTGTCTACGATAATGTTGCCATTGCCTCTTACATCTGCTTCAGGTTGTGGGATAGGCGAGCCTACTACCACGCCATTGCCTGTAGCATCTATCCAATTGGAAGTCGCGCCTATTTTCGCAAAATTTAACAAGGATAATATTTGCCCTGCTGATGCACCTAAAGAGATTGGATTGGCTACTGCGCCATTGCTTCCGCCTGCTACGCCTTCATTCAATTTAAAGTATAAAAATAAATTACTTTCATTGCCCACCAATTCTATGTCTTTGGTGGCAAGTATCTGCGAACAAGTACGCGCTCCACTCAACCAAACGCGAATTTCATCTATATCGCCTACCATAAATTCGGCAGGCGTGTAATTTGAACCTATCCTTGAACCAGAGCCATTGGGCGTAAAACCTGCCACTAAAGAATTAGCCAAAACACCATTGACATAAATGTGCATAGTTGTAACATCATACGCAACAGCTATATGCGTCCACGTATTGAGGACAACAGCCATATTGCTATTGACGATATTCCAAGCAGTTCCATTGCCAAATGTGCAACGCCAATTATTATCACTGTCTGCCGTTACAGAATACCCTTGAAAACTACCATTCCTTACTGTAGCTATAGTTCTCACAGTACCATTGCCTCCTGTAACTCTTGCCCACGCTTCAAAGGTAAAATTCGTAGTGGGGTTGATAGATGTTCCCCCTAATATGGCTTGGTCATTTATCCCATCAAAACTAAGTGCTTTATTGGCTACATCTGCCAGACCTTGTATGGCAAAAGTATAGGTAGTAGTTCCACAAGAGCCTGTATAAATAATATTGACTGTAGCATTTTTTGTACCTGTTGAAGTAGGTGAGAAGGTAATACCCATAATAGATGCATTAAACAAACCCATAGTACCACTTGGAGCAGCAGATACACTAAAGGAACTCGCATCTGCACCCGTAATACTTGCTGTTATACCTGTAAACACATTTGAAGTATTATTTAGGACTTGATAAAAATTTTCATAGCCATCCGAAACAAACGTAGCAGGGAATAAAGTAAAATTAGTGGCACTTGGCATAACACTTCCATTTGCTATGAGGTTGCCATTTGCTCGTACATTTATTGCATTAGAAGGACTTAAATATGTTCCTTGCGGACTCCACGAAGCAAAGGCAGGCAAGATAGTGGAATTGATGCAGTTATTGATAGTGCCATTATTGGCTATACTTCCTGCTGTCAAACTTGCTGAAGCATTGTTGAAAGTAAATGTACCACTCACGTTACTTTGTGTAAAAGTGCCATTTACAGTCAAACTTTGGTTATTCCAAGTTATAGCACCGCTGCCATTCATCGTAAAATTATCCAACGTGGGCGCAGTAGTAAATACATTATCGGGTATGGTTGAGGTACCTACATTCATGACAAAACTCGTAGAGGCATTGGTGGTCAATGTTCCCGAAGTGCGTTGCAAAGGAGTTGGAAAGGTATAAGTAATACTTCGATTGGACACATTAAAAACACCTGCTGTAAGCACAATTCTACCCACCGTTATATCATTGGTAAGTGTTACTACATTGTTAGGCGAAGTTCCCGTATGATTGATAGTCAAATTACTACTCAAAGTGGCAGGCAAGAAAGTCCCCACATTGATATTGCCTGTAGTTGTAACTGTGTAATTAAACGTGGTAGCATTTATAAACAAATCCGTATTGAACGTAAAACCATTGAACGCATTGCCTGCCCCATTGTCTAAAGCTTTGTTGGTAGTAAACGTTCCTGCTGAAATATTTAAAATACCTGTCCCACGCAAAACACGCCCTGCACCCTGAATTTGTGTATTGTTAATAGAAATAATGGTTTGATTGTTTAGCGTTAAATCGCTGCCATTCGCGAACTGTAGAAAGCTATAGGTTTGTGTACCACTAAACACATTGTTGGGTATCGTAAATGCAGCACCCGCATTTTGCCACAGAAGTTGTGTAGTGTTCACTGTTCCTACATGGGTTGTGCCGTTGCGGACTATAGGTGTGGCAGCACTACCCGAAAAAATCAAGTAATTGGAAGGCACGTTGAAAAAGCCCAACTCTAAAGTCAAAACTCCCACGCGCAGTTGGTCGTTACTAAAATTGAGTTGGTTAGTACGATTGATAGTCAGGTTCAAAAAATCGACCAAGCCATTAAAAGTACCATTAGGAATCGTAAACACATTGCCACCTGTAAAACCTGTTGTACCAAATGAGATATTGGTAGCCGTGTTAGCAACTACAACTCCTGAAGTACGCGCTATAGGGGTATTGCTTGTATGAAAAACAACAGTGCGACTTGAAATAGTAAACACTCCACTTGTTAGGGTAAGTGTTCCTGTAATAGCAACATTGTTACTCAACGCAACGCCTGTAGCGTTGTTGATAGTAATATCATTGGCTACCAAAGAAGCCAAATTATTGGTATTTTGAGCAGCCGTACCATTGAATACATAGTTTGCGCCATTCGTAAAAGTTTCTGTACCTGATACACCTATAGCATTTAACCCTGTAGTATTAGCGGTAGAAAAGGTTGCGCCACTTGCTAAAGTAAAACTTCCCAGACCCGAAACTGCACCTGTGCCTTGTATATCTATAGTACCATTTACAGTAAGGTCTGTTCCTGCTCCGTCAGCTATAGTGAGCGTTACAGCTGTATTGACTTGCAAAGCACCTCCAATTGCTACTACGAGTTCATCTAAAGTAATGTTGGCGGAAACTGTAGCTACGTGTCCGCTTTGTATCAAAATGGTAGCATTGGCAGAAGTAGGCGCAGCACCTGCCGTCACCCAAGCCGAACCATTATAGGTTTCCCAATTTGTAGCAGAAGTAAAATTAGCATTGCCTGTAGTGCGGTACTGAGATGGATATATTATAGGCATCATGTTGCCATAAGCGGCAGGATTTGTGCCTACTCCTACAGTAGCGATAACTGCATTGGTAGTCGTACTAACCACTGAAACATTGCTGCTATTAGCGTTGGCTACATACACTTTGCTTCCATCAGGGGTTACAGATAGTCCATTAGGATTTGCGCCTACTACTACAGTAGCAATAAGCATATTGGTAGCAGTGTTAATCACAAAAATACTGCTACTTCCGCTACTAACATACACTCTACTTCCATTGGGGCTTATAGCTACTCCATTAGTAACACTGCTTACACCTACAGTAGCCGTTATGGTATTAGTAGCTGTATTAACGACTGAAACAGTATTCGCACTATTATTAGTTACATACACTTTACTTCCATCAGGAGTTACAGCTAAACTTACAGGGGTTGAAAAACCTGTGATAGTAGTTGCTACAGCATTGGTAGCAGTATTAATAACTGAAACAGTAGAAGAATTCGAATTAGACACATATACGCTGCTACCATCAGGCGTTACGGATACACCATAAGGATTATTGCCTACAGGTATAGTAGCTATTACAGTATTATTAGTCGTGTTAATAACTGAAATACTGCTGCTACTATAGTTGGGTATATATACCCTACTTCCATCAGGACTAATAGCCGCACTGATAGGAAATGTACCTACAGGTATAGTAGCTGTTACTGTATTTGTACTGGTACTGATTACTGATACACTATTGCTAGTTGCATTGGCTATATAAGCTTTGCTTCCATCAGGACTTACAGTTACCCCATAAGGGGCTAAACCTACAGGTATGGTAGTACTTACTATGTTGGTAGTAGTGTTAATAACTGAAACATTATGGCTAGCAGTATTAGGCACATAAGCAAAAACTTGTGCCTTGCCTACCTGACAAGCAAAAATAATATAAACAAATAGAGATATCGAAGCAGTAAATAGCTTTTTCATAAATTTTTTATGTTTAAGTTTTCTTGAGAGATTTTGTCAAGAAAAGTAAATATTTTTTGTGTGTGTGTGTTTATTCTAAATTACTATTTAATTTCAACAGATAAAAATCACGTCTTTTTAAGTCCGTAGTATTTTGCGTAGTCCCAAAAAGCACAAATTCTGTAGGGGTTTGAGCGGGCGCTACAGGCACGAGTTTAGCATCAAAAGCTTCGTCATCTCCGCTCCTACCTATCAACTTGTATTTCAGTAAGTTACCTTGTTCGTCATACTTACAGACTACAATATCCTTGCCTGTGAGCGGATTGGTATGCGTGCCTATGGCGATGAAAACATCCTTGCCTGCCTCCTTCATTTGAAGGACTTTGGTATATTCTTCTTCGTAGAATTCCAGTTTGCGTACTTTTTTGTCGTCTGTTTCGGCAGGCGTACCCCATTGTAAGAAGCCAAAGTCATTCAGGCGAGCAATAAAAGCGTGTTTAGCTGTTTTTTTCACACCTTGAGCATCTGTAAATGGCTCTGTATAATTACCCACCATAATTTGTCCTGCGTCTGCGCCTGCGTTATTGGTTACAGTGCTAACGTCAGTAGTTTTACCCTCAAGAAAATTTAGTGTCCTTTTTCGCTTTTCTACAAACGAAGTGCTATAAAATATAAGACTTGGTTTAGAAGTGCCTCCTGTCCCTTCTGTAAGGGCAAAAGCAAAGCCTTGTGTACCAAAATCTGCGGCATTTATTTGCCAATTACTACCATATATATCGCTTTTTTCCAGTTTCCCTGAACTCTCATAGGTTTCAACAAGGAGTTTGGTGGTGGCATTGCCTTGTGCATCTTTCACAATAGTACTACCTCCTACAAGTATTTTGCCTGTATATTCTACAAGCGAGCTATAACTATCTGTTTGGCTGGTATTGCGTATTTTGCGCCATTTTTCTTTGACGAGGGGGTAGGCAAGCTCATTGGATATTTTGAGCATAAAAGCATCTTCATCTTGCGCATTGTAGGTAGCAGAACCCACTACCACAAAACTTGTATCTTGTGTTTGTATGATGCTTCTTGGTCTGATAAGTCCTTGTGTTAAATTATTCACGTCTAAGGCATTTGTCCACACCTCATTAAAATTAGCATCTAAACGTACAAGGCGTAAGATATTAACAGCTCGCCTGCCCACCAACATATAGCCGATAGGCGTAGGCGAGCCTACATTCAAAATAGGTGTAAAGCAAAAGCCTTGCTCATCAACGTCCAAGCTCCCATACGTTTTAGCTTGTGGTAGCCATTCTGTAAGTGGCAAGACGATAACTTCTTGCTCAAAAATACTGACCAATACTTTATCTTCTTTCCTAACCGTAAGTTTTACTTTGTACCTACCATATTTAGTATAAACATTTGTTGGATTAGGCTCTGTAGAAGTTTTGCCATTGCCAAAATCCCAATCATAGTATTTGGTAACACTGCTAGCGATTTGAGTAAACTTCACTGCTTCGCCTTCGCGTGCTACGGGAGAAGACACGTAAAAACCCGCTTTTAAATCTATGTAGGGTAGTTCAACAAGTGGTGTATAATTACAAGCATATAGGCTCATTATTATGAGCAATGCAAAATATGGTTTGTACAATAGTTTTTTCATTGATTTGTGCGTTTTCAACTGCTAAGTAAGCGTTTTTTTTAGAAAATACCAAAAAATAAAGAACACAAAACTATTTATTTTTAAGTGTTCATTTTTCATTTACTCCTTACAATATTGCTCTATATACTTTTGCGCTTCGTCTTGTCCGAGCGATTGCGCCTTACGCCAATCAGAACAAGCTCCCGACGAATCTACCACTCTATAGCGGGCATACGCGCGTTTTAGGTAGGCAAGTCCGCTTTTCGCATCTAATTCTATAGCTTTGTTTAGGTTTGCGATGGCGGTATTGTAGTCTTTTTTGCGTATATAAATATTAGCGCGCAACACATACATTTCGGGCATATTACTTTCGAGTTTGAGTGCTTTGTTTGTCGCCTCTATTACTTCGCGCTCGCGCCGCATACTGTCTAAGGCTACCGCTTGATAATAAATATACCTTGCTTCTTTTTGATTTATTTTTTGGGCAACTTTCAAATTTCCGAGTGCTTTGCCATACTTAGTTAATTTAATAAGTGTCCAGCCCCATTGCGCATGAATTTCAGGGTTTTTTTTATCCAATTTAGCCGCTTTTTCAAAGAATTGCACGGCTTTTTCATAATCTTGTTGTGTTTGGGCTTGCTTGCCCTGTTCAAATAAATCTTTAGCAGTCTGAGCAAAAATAGCCAACGGCAAACAACACAATAATACAAAGTAATATTTTTTCATGGTGCAAAGATATTTTTTTTCTTTGAAATTAGCATTTTTTTTCGTATCTTTGTGTGTAAATAAACCTACTGCATGAAAGTTATCACCTACAATGTCAATGGGATTCGTTCCGCTATATCCAAGGGGTTTGTGGATTGGGTTCAAGCCACGCAAGCCGATGTGATATGCCTACAGGAGATAAAAGCCTTAAAAAGCCAAATCCCTGTGGCTCTTTTTGAAGATTTAGGCTACCAAACGCATTGGCATTCTGCCGAAAAGAAAGGCTACAGCGGCACGGCTATTCTCACCAAACATACACCGTTGCAAACTGTTTATGGGTATGAACTTGCCTACCAACAGCCTGACGAAGAAGGGCGCGTATTGCGCATTGATTTACCCAACATATCCATCATCAGCGTTTATATGCCTTCTGGCACACGTGCAGAGCGCATAGACTTCAAAATGGCATGGATGTTAAACTTCTATACCTACATAGAAGACCTCAAGAAAACCCAACCCAATTTACTCATTGTAGGCGACTACAATGTCTGCCACGAAGCCATCGACATACACAACCCAAAGGCGAACGCCAAAACATCGGGCTTTTTGCCACAAGAACGCTCTTGGCTTACCGACTTCTTGGAATTAGGCTTCATCGACACTTTTCGCCACCTGAACCCTGAACCACATCATTACACATGGTGGAGTCAAATGGGCAATGCCCGCGAGCGGAATTTGGGCTGGCGCATTGATTATTGCCTATTAAGCGCAAATTTAGAAAATACTCTACAAAGAGCGTCTATCCTATCAGCAGCGCGACATTCTGACCACTGCCCCGTAATGGTAGAAGGCGCGTGGGAATAAAAATTGCATCTAAAAACCTTTGGTTCTTCGAAAGTTATGGCGGAAACCCGTCTAAGAATAAGCCACGCTGTAAGCGTCTGTTACCGCTTTAGCACCGCGCAAAGCCATATAGCTGCGCGAGTGGTTTTAGTAAATCCCGCCATAATTTTTTAAGAACCGCTATTAGACTTCTTGCGAAAGTGTTTTTTAGAAGCCTCACACCCTGCCCTATCTCCATTTTGAGAGAGGGAAAAGGTACTTTCGCAGGAAGTCTATTATTTATGGTTCTCTGACAATTTTTGTGGAAGTCTGTAGCATCGGGCTTCCAGCCTGCAGTTTGAAGCCTGCAAACAGCCTAAAGGCTGTTCTACGGTATTGCTCTCCACAAAAATTGCCAGAGAACGCCTAATTTTTTGCCCTATTTTTGAAATATTATTTTTATTAACAAAAATGCTTGATTTTTATTGTCCTTTTTGTAACGAGGGCATACATACCAATACGTGTCCTACAGGTTATTTACCGCCTACAGGCGGCGATTATGAGTGGCAGGAGCTTAATAAAGCGCATACCTGCCCCCATTGTCAAAACACGTTTGAGATACGGGTACGTACCAGTATCGAAACGGGCGAAGTGCTATTTATCAATCAAATCCCTAAGCCCCAAAAAGCACACATAGTTTGGTATGCGATGGCTTCCATCAACGAGTTTGGCGTAAAAGCCTCTGCCGTTTGCCAAGATGAGGTTTTTGCCCGAATTATCGGATTGAGCCACAAAAGGAAGCATTATGAGCCGTTGCATCTCCTGAAAATTACTTCAGAAGGGTACTTTGATGAGGAGGGCAAAAAAATAGAAGAGGACGCTTATAATAGGCAGAAAATTAACTATTTAAAAATTTGAAGGTGAATTACTAATCTATGTTAGCTATTTCTATCCATGTGTGTGAGGCATCATGTTCAAAATATCACGGCATTAAAATCTTGCATTTACCCCATTACTAAGCATTTTTGAGCGAAAATATAAGCTATATTACGGAGGCAGTAAAAAATATAATATATTGATTATCAATTATTTATATTAATTATTTTTTAGCATAGATTAGGTGTTTAGCTTCCGTTTTCGAGTTCTTTGACAAAAACAAATCGGTTCTTAGAAAGTTATTGCGGGAATACAATTTAAAATAAATACTAAAACGCCTTTGATTCCCGCAATAACTTTCTATAAGCTTATTATTTTTAATACCTCTTCTAAAGCGTTTACGTAAGTAATCGTGATACCCTCTACTATATCGCGTCCATATTTCTGGAAAATCTCGTGTTTGCCTGCTTGCACCGACTTGGCAAACCAAGGTTCGGACGGTAGTATTTTGTAATGCTGTGTCAGCCCATGCACTTTCACTTCTGGTTTCCAAACCGCAAAGTACCATTCCATACTTGGTTGATGAAACGTGCGCAGGTTAGTCTTATCAAAGACGAGGTGCTTTATAGGCTGTGTTTTTATAATTTCCGAAATAAATATAAACACAGATTTGAAATGCGATATAGGTATATACTCTTGGTCAGCTTTACAAACAGCTAATTTCAATTCCCCATTGTAATATAGCGAAGCATACGGGTTTTGATGAAGGAGGGAAAACTCAAAGTCTAAAACTTTCATTTTAAAAATATTTAAAGGTCGATAATTAAAAAAGAGATATCATCTGTTTGCGCTGTATCATGTTGCCAATCCTCATACGCCTCCACTATAATTTTTGCCAATGCAGATGCGTTTTTTTCAAAATTTTGTGTAATAAGTGCTTTAAGTCTGTTCTTAGTAAACCGTTTATCGGCATTGCCTCCAAATTGGTCAGTCAATCCGTCTGAATATATAATCATTTTTTGGGCATTTTCCAAACTAATAAGTGTATTATAGAGTGTTACATCATGCATATCGCCCAATGATTTTTTTATGTGAGCTAATTCTAAAAGCTCTCCAGACTTCAATACTAAGAAACCTTTTCCTTTGGTTGAACAATAGTTTAGCGTTTCATTTTTGGGGCAATAACCCAAAATAACACCTTCTGCTTGAGTAACTGACACTTCATTATCCACTTGAAAGGCTTTCTCTAATTGATAGTCTAGCAGATTCAGCAACGTCTTGGGGTCGTTTACTTCTACTGAAGAGGATAGCTCTCGCAATAACAACGCACAAGAAATACTGAGCATAGAGGCAGGAACCCCATGCCCTGTCGCATCTAAAAGACCGAATAGCACCCCTTCGTTATTGTTTTTTATAAAAATAGTATCGCCTCCTACGTGTGCTTTTTGCTTCACAAAATACGCTGCATCTTTAAAGTATGCTTTTAAGATATTTACATCGGGCAACAAAGACTCTTGAATATGTCGCGCCACCTCAATACTATCTAAGGTATCTTTATATAATTCTGATACTTCTTTATTTTTTTGTTCTAATTCAAGCAGCGTATGCGTCAAATAATTGGTGGTTCGTGCCAACATATCATTTTTTGCCTCTAACTGTTCCTTGTAGTATTCAATGTCCAAGTCCATTATTTTATTATTTAAAGAGAATGCCCGTTTAATGTATATATCTATAACTTATCTTACTATATTTTGTTCAAATACTATGCCCCTTGCGTTAAAGCCGTAGGCAAGGTAAAACAAAACTCTGTACCTTCGCCCCAAACGCTGTTCACCCATATTTCGCCACCATGTTGGGTTACAAAATCCTTGCAAAGCATAAGACCAAAGCCTGTCCCTTTCTCGCCTGCCGTCCCTTTGGTAGTAAACGGCTCGTCATCAAATATACGGGGCAAATTATCGGGTTTGATGCCTGTGCCTGTATCTTTCACGCTAAAAGTTAAGTAGTTAGGTTTCATTTCTTGGGTAGTAATTGTAATGCTATCATCAATGCTACAGAATTTCAGGGCGTTGGCAAGTAAGTTTCGAATAATCGCCTTTGTCATATTTTCATCGGCTTCAACTTCCATACTACTCGTATTTCCCATAACAAGTTTAATACTTTTTTTGTGGGCAGTTTGTTGAAAACTATCCAATATCTGTTGTATAATTTCGTCGGCTTTGAATAGTGTGGCATTGACATGCATACCCTGCATCTGCGAGGTAGCCCAGTATAAAAGCTCTTCAGATAAATCTAAAGCATTGTCTAAATTACTTTCAATGGTAGGCAAGATTTCTTGTAATTCTTTAACTGATAAATAATCATTTTTTAAAAGTCCTACCACACCTTTTAGAGAGGCAAGGGGGCTTCGCAAGTCGTGCGATATGATGGTAAATATTTTATCTTTGCTCAAGTTACTTGCCTGCAATTCTTTATTCTGATCCTCAATAATATTGGATTGTGTATATATTTGCTCGTTTTTTATTTCAAGTTTTCGCATCAATACATTTTTTTGATAATAGCGTTGTATGAGTACCACTATCAACAAAATAACTGCAATTAATCCGACAGTTACAATATAAATATAATTTTGTTGGCTCTCATTTTGTTTGGTAAGTTTTTCTACATCACGTTGTTTTGATTCATAATTATACTTAAATTTTATACGTTGTATATCAATATCTTTGACTTTTTTTTTATATTCATTTTCCACTTCCTCATACTTTTTTTGATAGTAAAATGCTTGTTCAAAGTCATTTATGAACACATGATATAGCGCATTTGCTTCATAATAGCGCGAATATGTCATTAACTCCCCAAATACTCTTGGTACTTCTTTAATCAATTCATTTGCCTGTTTTAATTTTTCTTTAGCTTCTTTTTGATTTTTTTTAGCTAAATAAACTTTGACCATATCAGAAAGTGAAATAATGGCATTGGCTTTTAGTTTATACACAAGACTAATGCGTACATCTTCGGCAAGCAATACAAGTGCTTCTTCGTATTTGCCTTGTTTATACAACATTGTGCCTATATTGCCTTTTAATAAGCCAACCCAAACCGTATCTTTTTTTTGCTTTGCTACCTCTAATGCTTTTTCATAATAAACAACTGCACTGTCTATTTCATCTAATTTTTGAAATACTAAAGCGTGTGTATTATATGTATTAATATGAAAATAAGCTTTAGGTATTTTTTTTTCGCTCATGGTCAAATAATGCAGGGCATTTTGAAGGTCGCCTATATCATACAACAAGCCACCGAGTATTCTATATGTTTGACCTATCCATTCATCATCTTTGAGCGTTTTAATATAGGGCAGAGAACTCAAAAAATAATCAGCTGCCAGCAATTTAGAAGGTTGCTTACCCACATGAATAAAGCCAAGTGCATTATATATATAGGGCAGTATAGCGTCAGATTTTACTTTTGTTGTTACTTGCAATAAAAAATAA
>JAYTNK010000011.1:0-5610 GCA_043748375.1 Cytophagales bacterium | reverse complement strand
TGAACTAGTAGCACCATGCTCTTGTGCGGCGGGTTATGTGTGTTATGATGATGATGGCAATTATGCGACTACTGCAGACCGCAAGTGTGTGCCTGCAGGCTATGAATATAAAAGAGGTGCAAATAATTTATTTGATATCAATGGTTTTGATGACTTCTTTTCGCCTATTGCGACCAATGGACGATGCCCTAATCCTTATTCTGTAAATTTAGGCACTGATAATGCCATAGGAGGTGCAGGGATAAATGCAGACTTTTGTGTATGTGCGCAACAGACTATTCGCCTCACGCACCCCAATGTTTTCACTATAGAATATGATAACCGCAATGGTGTTTCTGATATAGCGGCAGATTATTCTATGCTGGTGTACCAAACGACCAACTGTGATGACGAGAATTTTTATACACGCCTTGCCTGCTTGCCTGCCGTTCAGCCTTTGGCAGCGAATGTAGAACGCGTAGAGAAGTACACGACTGCTGTCTTACCTATGACACATGGCTCAGGAGGTGAAACCTATTTTGTGCGTGTACTCAACAAATCATTAGGTAAAACGCTACTTGGTAATATGTGTGTGTATTACGGAGTTGATGCGGCAAACCAAAGCTGTCTTGGCTTCCCGTTGAATGATTATGGGCAGTTGGAAGGTGAATTCAAAAACTTTACTGTTTCAAGCGAAACCATAGATGCTAATAGGAATTTACCCAGCACTACGATACCAAGCTGTGTGTTGGCAGGCATGACATCCAGCCCTGCTACTCAAGGTCCTAATCCTATTCGAGCAGATGCTTGGATGCAATTCACTGTACCCGCTGGCTCAAACTACAACAATGTGTCTGTTCAGTTTGATAATACCAATTCAGCCTCTTTGCGCAATGTCGCTATTGCCGTTTATACCTCGCCTGAAATTCCCACAGGCACTACCAACACAAGAGATAACGGTACAACGAACCTCACCTTGAATTGCAGACCGTATGGTGCGGCGGATCCAAACCCAGCCAATACACCCAATCGAGGCGGACTCTTTTTACTGGATTGCCAAAATGCTGTACTAAGTGGTTCAGAAACCTCTACCATTAACACTACCTATACGAATGGAGCCTTGCCTGCTGCTGTTCCTACAAGTATTGACCGCACTTATTATGTGCGTGTCATGAATGTACACAATGAAAGCACTCCTACAGCCTTTGTAGGGCGTATCCGTGTATTTCCTGCGGCGGCTTGTACGTTGGGAGGCGAGCTGATACAAGATGGCGATTTTAATATGTGGCCTGCTATTAGTTACCCGTCGGGTGTTCCTGATAATACTATAGGGTTGCCTAATACTCTAGCCACAATGGACACATACTATAACATGCGTAATGCGGCGGTTATACGGATACCTAATATTACTACTGCTGACCCTTATCCCAATGATATTGACGGTGTATTTGGCGCTTCTTCAGGGGCGGCTGTGAATACGGGTGTAGCGCGCTATGCGACCGACTATGGGTATGTGCGCGAAAATGGAACCTACCTTGCTGGGGGGCAAACAATACTATTTAGTGAAGCAAGGAGAAGTACAGAACTTAACCCTGAAGGTTTATACACGATTCGCCATAGTCCTTGGACATTGAAACAAAACTGGTTTTGCTTTGGCGTAGGCTATTCAGGCTACGGTGGGCGTAATCCTGATAGTCTTGGCGAACCTCAAGCTATTTATTGTACGTCAGGCACCTTGGGACTTGGTTCAGAGGCTTGCGGAGTAGTTTCGCTTGAAAATGGTACTATTACTACATTGGGCACATTTAATACGGCTCTTACAACCAACGCTACTAATGGGTTAGCTTATAATAACAATGGGGATGATGGATTGCCTGCGCCTTTCCCTACTACAGGCGATGCCAATTTCATGGTGGTGAATGGTTCATGGTTAGACGTAGGAGGCTTGCCTGCAGGCAAGATATGGTGCCAAACGATACCACGCCTTAGCACTGATGTGAATGATGTAGGCTATTATATATTCTCCATTTGGGTGCAGAACATGAAACAAATTGGTAGCAATTCTGAAGTTCCTCAAATGCGCCTTACGGTTTGCGACATGGAAAGCCCTTCAAGCCCAGGTAGCTTTCCTACTGAACGCGATATATATAGCACAGCTAATGGCGATACAGGTAGTAATGATTTACGCATGACACGTTTGCCAGGCATCACGGATGTTGCCAAAACTACAGGTGCTTTTGATGATGCTAACAGCTCCTCTGGAGTGGGTATTTCTGCTGAAGAAAATCCTGCTCAAAGAGTTCGACACCTACCACTTCCTGGGCCTAACCGTCTTTTTGCGGTGTCGTCTGGAGGAACGCGGCAGCCTTCGTATGGGGCGGCTATGCACTGTAATTTGACTTCTGGAAACGGGTGGTCGGGGGTATATAACGTGAACGAATCATCTAATACAAGACTAAAAGTTTTAGGTTCTTCATTTCTTGTACCTGAAAGACCCGATAATTGGGTATTGATACGTTGCATTTATCGAGCACCGCGTACAGTAAAAGAGATGAACCTTTGTATTGAGAACCTATCGCTTACCAAAAATGGCAATGACTTTGGGGTGGATAAGATCAGTTTTCAAAAATGCCTTAGTGCTGATGCTGAAACTTTTGACCGTCTGCTCAAAGGCGACCCTTGCTCGCTTTCTACGGATGGAAAAGTAACAGGTATTCCGCTTACTGCTACCTTATTAGACTTATCGACAAGACTTTTGGGTGATAAAGTAGCTGTTATATGGAGTACTGTAAACGAAAACCAAACAAGTCATTACGAAGTGCAACGGAGTAATGATGGCGCAAATTTTATCACATTGGCGAATGTAGATGCGAAAAATAATCTGCAAGGCTACAATAATTATGAATGGATTGATATTAATTTGCCTATTGGGGTAAAAACTATTTATTACCGCTTGATTATTCGCAATAAAGACAGCTACGAAAAGGCTACCTCTATCGTATCTGTTGATGTACCAACTATGGAATATTTTGATTTGAAGCTCAAACCCAATCCTATAGCCCGCGGAGAAGAAGTAACATTACAGTTTCACGCTACCCAAAAGGGGCAGGCAAGCATAACAGTAGTTGATATGATGGGCAACCATTTGATGAAGCAAATCGTAGAAACAACAGGCAACACGCAAGAAGTTATTCTTAAAACAGGGTTTTTGAAAGCAGGGCTTTACATTGTGCAAATGAATCAAAATGGGAAAACCGCTAGCAAAAAATTGCTTGTCAATTAGCTTTTTTTATCCAATGCGAAGAAAATTTTGAGGGAAATGCTTGCGTCTACACGCAAGCATTTTTTTATTACTTTGTATTTTTGCAACTTTGTAACGCATTTAATCGTTCATATAAAAATTAAGTTATTTAAATACGTTATAAAGCAGATTGTTAATTAAACTATTTTTTTTTTACTATTTACTAATTAAAAACGAAAGTATATTTATTAGAAAGTAGTTTTTATGGCAAAATTAACTTGATGCTGGAATCTATCTGGAATCTATAAAAATTTTTGGTTTGCTTTTTGAGGTGAGTATTTAGTTGTAAGTTTGATTATCAGAAAATTACTTGAAACCATTGATATAATTACCCCAAATATATTTTTTAAAATGAGATACAGAAAACATATAATCTTGTATATATGGCTGGCAATAGCACTGGCTATATCCTTTGATGCCTACGCTCAAACCGATGAAGCGGCAGGGGCTACACTTTTCCATAACTTGAATAGTGGGGTCTGCGAAAACCTAACTCTTGCTATTCCAGCACACACCCCTTCAGCAGACGCTATTCCTAATTGCAATGCTGTCATTGGTGTTGGTGCAATTTTGGCGGATAGTTGGTTCAATGTTATTTCAAATAATACGGGGTTGGTGGCGTTCAGCGTTACACCTACATCAGGTGCAAATTTAGCCATTGCCATTTATGATGGGGCAGGTAGCGCAGTAAATTTGTTAAACTGCGCCAATCTATACACAACGGCTGATTTATCTACAGAAACAGTACTTATCAGTGCTATTAGTGGAAACACCTATACAGTTCGGTTGATGAATTTAACCAATGCCTTAGCATACAATGCCAATATTTCTATTTATTCAGGTCCAGTACTCCAACGCGACCTTTGTAGTAGTGCTGTGTCGGTTTCTATTGGTACGTGCGATTTTGCTTTTAATGTGGAAAATGGCTATGTACATAATGAAGCTAATGCTCTTATTCTTGCTAGTTGCGGTTTGGCAGGTACGATACAAGCAGATGGCTGGTTAAAAATTGACCTCGCTCTGAATAAACGGGTACGTATAGAATATCAAAATACAGACAAAAATGTTGTTTTGCAAGCCTTTAAAAGCCCTACGGGCAGTTGTGGTAATTTGACGCAGTTGGCTTGTGCAAACGCAGACGCTGCTTTTGTTACTCCTGAAGTATTAGAATTTACAGCCGATTTGGTGGGAACAAATACGTACTATGTTCGCATTGGCAATCTATCAGACAATTCGACTATGACAGGAGAGGTGTGTATCACGGAGGTATTAGAGCGAGATAATTGTGCTGATTTAAGCACACACCCTGCTGAAATTAAATTGGGAGATTGCGGTGTACGAGTATTTATTGGTAATACTTTTAACTCTACCGATTCACCTGGTTGTTACGGTACTGCAGCCAATGTTTGGATTAAGCATGTGGCAACAGCTGCTCGCATCAGATTGGAATTTAATGCCAATGAAAACATCAGATTTGTGGTTACAACAGTTGGATGCCCTGGCACAGAGATACTGGGTAGTTGTTTTACTGCGTCAGGAAGTAATGCGGCTGTTTCTTTCGATGTAACTATAGGGGTAACTTATTACATATCGCTTGCCACGACTTCAGGGCAAAATACTACAGGTTTTTTGTGTTTGTATGAAGATACCAAGAAATCTGAGGACGTGTTTTATGCCGCGAATGTATTAGACGCTACAGGGCAAGACTGCGGCAAGACATTCAACATATTGCAATATTTTGAAGATACAGGCAGCAAGGGTACTTTGGTTACAGGTCTTCCAACAACTCCTATTATAGGTTGTTTAGTGAATGGTGTTCAAGATATATGGGGCGCTTTCCAAACAAGTGGCACATTGCCAACGTCAGGACTTATCGTGGAGTATGATAACAATGATGGTCGAAGTGCGACCATCCCTATAGATGTTGCGCTTCAAGTTTATAAAGGAGGAGCCGTAAATATAGGCACCATAGACTATAATACTTGCGCAGCCGCTCTTGGATCAGCTACTACTGTAAATTTGAATAGTTTTGCTCAAGGGTTGGTAACTAATACAAGTGTTGTGTTGCCACTATCCGCTTGTGCGGTAGGTACAACTCATGAAACATGGGTGCGTTATCAACACAATGTGGCAAGTGGGGATGTGTTGGTCGCTTTTAAAAGTAATTCGCCTGTCAATTTTGCACTGGAAGTATATACAGACTGTACACCTACTGTGGTACTGGGTGCGGGCGGTTGTGGTGCGAAAGGAGATATATTTCCTGACCTTGCCCAACGCGAATTCAGTGCTGTGATGGGAAATGTGTATCTTATCAGGGTGGTGGGTGTAGG
>JAYTNK010000010.1:0-2247 GCA_043748375.1 Cytophagales bacterium | reverse complement strand
TGCTATTTTTGGGTTGGGCAGGCAAGACCGAAGGCAAGGAAGTAAAATCACCCAACGTTTATGAAGTAAATAAAACCTTGCCTGCCACACAAATAAGGTATATACGTGGGGTTGTCCTCAATCAAGAAACAAACTTACCTATAGAAGGGGCATCTATTTTAGTTAAAGGCTCTTTACATGGAGGAAGCACCACCTCGCAGGGATCTTTTGCTTTTAAAATTCCAAACGCGCAAATGCAAGGGAGTTTGACTTTAACTATTTTGATGATGGGTTATCAAGAAAGAGAAATAACGCTCAGTAGCGCAGAAGATTGGGAGCGTATCCAAATAAATCTCCGAGTAAATGAATTGGACTTAAATGAAATCGTACTTATCGGTTATCAATCGCAAAATTTTACAAAGATAACTGGAGGAGCTACTCGTGTTAAGGTATATGATGACTTGCCTGCAAAAAAATATACTGAATCAACTAAAAAATCGGCCTTCCAAAAAAATTGGCAAAAAATAAAAAAACTATTTCAAAAATCGGGCAAAGCTAAATAGTGTTTGCCAAGGTCATTTTTAAACGCTTATTTAATATTCCATGAACCGCCGCGATTTTCTTTTGCGCGCCTCCTCCCTCGCGCTATTGCCTGTAGTTGGGTGTCATTTTTGGGATAAGAGAAGTGATTTTCCGATTGTGGTGCATAGCGATATGACTATGGGGCATCAGCTATTTGCCTCGCCTCCCCAACGAATCCCTAAAATCGTACAAACGGAGTATTTAGTAATAGGTGGTGGCATTGCTGGCTTAAGCGCAGCCGTTACACTGCAGGCAGGCAAGCACGAATTTATGTTGTGCGAGCTTTCTGACCGATGGGGTGGTACTTCGGGGGCAGTGGCACATAATAATTTGCATATTGCACAAGGTGCGCATTACGAACTGCAATATCCTGCTTCCTTTGACGAGAAATTAGTAGGGTTTTGGGAAAAATTAGGAGTGGTTTCATTCAATAAAATAACGGCACATTGGGAGTTTGAAGATGAGCAATTTATTATTGATGACCATAAAGAAGGACGCACTTGGAATGGCAAGGCGTATCGTGCAGATGTCTTGCCTGCCACTGTTGAAAGTAAGGCTTTTTTGGCACACATGGAAAAGCATTTTTTGGGTAAGGTAAAATTGCCTACACGCCTGATTTCGGCTGATTTGTATTCGTTGAACGAAATTAGCTTTTTGAAATACTTGCAAACGAACTTGCCTACGCTTTCTGTAGATTTATTGCGGGCTATCGATTATCAAATGTTAGATGATTATGGCGGGATAGCTTCGCAAATTTCAGCTTTGGCAGGCGTATATTATTATGCTTCTCGCCCCTATACGGCAGAAGAAAACATTGTTTTTTCGCCACCGCAAGGCAATTATTATTTTGTGGAGAAAATGCTGGCACATATTCCTGTAGAAGCGCGTTTATTACAAAGGCTTGTGTACAAAATAATCCCTCAAAAAATAGGTTTTTTAGTGGAAGTTTTAAACACACAAGCGCAAACTATAGAAACTATCCAAGCGCGAAAGGTCATTTATGCAGGGCAAAAACACGCCTTGAAACATATTTATCCGCAAGATTTTCCCTTATTTCAACATACGCAACAAGCTCCATGGATGGTGGTAAATATTGTCTTGAAGAAACCTTTAGAACAGCCTGTTTTTTGGCAAAATGAAATCATCAAAGAGAACCAAACTTTTTTAGGCTTTGTTAATTCATTGGCGCAACATGAAAAAAACTGCGTGCTATCTGCTTATTATTGTTTGAAGCCTGAAGACCGCCAAAAATTAACTGATGTAGAGGAAAAGAAAGCCTATTGGTCAAACTATACTTTGCAAGGCATTGCGGATTATTTCCAAATCTCAGTATCGGAACTTACAGCGCAAGTAGAGCGCGTTTTTATACAAGTAATGGGACACGCGATGGCTATTCCAACGCCTCATTTTTTGCTTGAAAACCCGAATAATAAACGCTCAAACACCCAACTTGCCTACGCAGGAGCAGATGTGGCTCGCCTGCCCCTTATGTTGGAAGCAACTGATTCAGGTATAGAAGCAGTGCGTATGCTTCAATGACAATTTTTGATTTGCGATTTTTGATTTACGATTACAAAATGCTGATAAGCCATCATTTATAAGTGTAAAACGGGTGCATTTTCGCCTCTTTAGGCGTTCTAAAAATGAATGACAAATTTGGTTCTATATAATTTTACTTGAAAAAGC
>JAYTNK010000009.1:0-11214 GCA_043748375.1 Cytophagales bacterium | reverse complement strand
TTTTTTGCTATCTTTTTCAGAAAAAACATCTGTGTTGATGTTTGTAAACTTGCCTCCCTTTTCAAAAATGAAGGCTATTGTTTCCTTCACTCTTTCCGACATACCTTTAGAACTCATTTCGAGCATAGGTTTTTGCTTCTCGAAGGCTTCTTTGGCGGCTTCATCTAGGTGGTCTGTATTCACTTTAATGTCCATGCCTTGCACAATCCAAGTGCCTATTATTTGTTTACTAAGGGTTTCATTGGATTGGGTGTTTCCATTTATGCAGAAAAGCGTGATGCTTGCCATAAGGCAATACAAGAATTTCGGTGTAAGGCGCATATTTATTTAGTTTGTTTAGTAGGTGTTTTTACATGTAAGATATTGAATATTAGTATTTTGTAATGCAAAGTCGCGAACATTATGTAGTCAATTCTTAAAGATACTATTTATTTTGAAAATAAGGGCTTGTAGCTATAAAATATCTTCTATTAATTCTAAGAGGTCGGTTATTTTATAAATGAGTTGGCAGTTTGCAGGGATATGAAGGTCTTGTCCGATAATTTGATAGCCGCTTAATAAAATTTTAGCGTCTGGGAATTTCTGACTTAATTGCTCAATATATCCCTGAATGGTGTTTTGGCTGGGGTGTGAGGTTGCAATAGTTATGATATATTCAGGTTTGTGTACTTGATAAACCTGATGCAGGTCTTGAAAAGGAAGGTTTTGCCCTAAATAAATGACTTGGTGATGGCGTACTTTTATTAAATAATGCGCAAACAATAAAGAAAGTTCATGAAGTTCGCCTTCTGGCAAAAACAATAAAAACTTACGGCTATTACTATTAAACTTTGCGACTTGTCCATCAATAGCTACGAGAAGTTTTTGCCGAATCAAATTGCTCATAAAATGCTCTTGTGCAGGGTGAATGGTATTTGTTTGCCACAATACGCCAATTTTTATTAAAAATGGGTGTATTACCTGCATCATAGTTCGCTCAAAGCCAATTTGAATAGTATTGGTTGCAATTATTTTCTCAAAACTTGCTTCGTCCAAGTCTATCATTGCTAATGTAAGAGCTTGTACTTGTTCGTTAGAGCCAAAATTTTTATTGATAATTGTATTAATCTCTTCCTGCATTTTTTCGGGTGTCATTTCCGCAATATGCGAGATTTTAAAATTATGTTCTTGCAATAGCGAAATATTGAGTATTAGTTTCAGGTCTGTGTCATCATAATAACGAATATTGGTGTCTGTTCGTTTGGGATTTATGATGCTATATCGTTGCTCCCATATACGCAACGTATGGGCTTTTATACCTGATAATTGCTCCAAATCGCGGATAGAATATATGCTCATAGGGGTTATGTTTTAATTTGTTTAGGTTAATATACTTGTGGATAACTGTTTATAGAACATAAACATTGCAAAATCAAAAAATGTTTAAAGCTTATGTATTAAGTATCAAGTATGTGTGCGCTATTTTTGAGCGTTGAAACATGGCTTTTGCAAAAAATACTTACATAAGTATCTTATTATTAAGTATTTGAAATTAGTATTGGCACTTGTTATTTTGTATTAGATATTTAGCACGTTTATTGTTGAAGTATTAGAAACAACCAACTTGTTGATGAAAAATTTGTTACTGCTTTTGTGTATATGTATTTCTTATACAAGTTATGCACAAGTTGCGAAGCCTATCCGCGAGCCAAGTACGACTCGGTACTTGAAAGATATGTATCAATATATCAAGGACAAAGCACGCCGCAACCAATATTATATGAATGAGTTTATTATCAATACCAATTCATTTAGTGCAAAAAAAAATGCCTTAAACCACAAAGCCTATTTTTTTTATTATGGATTGGCAGGCGATGGTAGCCCATTATTGCGCCTTATTACTTTAGTGCAAAAGACTGAAAAAACTGAATCGCGTATCGATTTTATGTATGATCAAGATGGAAATTTGGGGTATTCTTTTGAAAAACTAACAGGGAGTTCCCTTTCTTACAAAGAAATACAAGTTTTTTATGAAAAAGAATTATGTATTAATCTTATAGTCGATCAAGAAGTTGTACACCGCAGAGATACAGCACCTTACCAAAATAAAATAGATGAATTTAAAAAAGTAGGGAAAGAGGTTTATAAAAAATTTTTTGAAGATCAAGAAGGTATTAAAGCTTCGGATAAGTAGGCAGCTCGCTAAACTTTTTTTTACCTTTAGCAAAATATTGCCAAACGATACTCTTAGCATAAATAGGCGCATCTTTACTTTCATTCGGAAGCGATACATACTTTTTGCGCCAAAATCCCCACCGCTTGTAAAAATGCCAATATGCTTTTAATATTGCTTGGGCTTGTCGAAATTGCAACTTGCCTGTAAACCGCATCAGGGCTATTAAATCAAGGCAAAATCGTACAAGAAGCGTATGAAATAACTTGCCTGCAGGCAGGTTCCGTGTAAGCAAAGCAAGGTTATTTCGAAAATTTAAGTATGTCTTCTGTGGATTATCTTGTGCCAAAGTGCCTCCGCCTACGTGGTAAACAAGACTGGCAGGCAAGTAATGTACCTTGCCTCCGTTACGCCAAATACGCCAACAGAGGTCTATCTCTTCCATGTGTGCGAAAAAGTCATGTGCAAAACCGCCCAACTTTCTATAGGTTTCGGTACGCACTATCAAACAAGCACCGCTTGCCCAAAAAACAGGTATAGCATTGTCGTATTGCCCTTTATCCTCCTCCAATGTGTCGAATATTCGACCTCTACAAAAAGGATAGCCATATTTATCTAAAAAACCACCGCCTGCTCCCGCATATTCAAAATGCGTAGGCGTATGCAACGCACGTATTTTGGGTTGTAGAGCCTGCACAGACGGATTTTCATGTAAATAATTATCAATAGGAGTAAGCCAATCAGGTGTAACAGCTACGTCAGAGTTCAGCAATACGTACACATCAGCTTCTATTTGTGCCAACGCTTCATTGTAGCCACCACTATAGCCTGTATTTTGCTTTAACAAAACAAGGCGTACTTGCGGGAAATTCTCCTGCAAATACGCCACAGAGTCGTCCTTAGAAGCATTGTCGGCAACAATAACCACATGAGGCGCACTGTATTGCACCACATTAGGCAAGAACTTTTGCAAAAAACCTCTGCCATTATAATTTAAAATAACAACTGCTATGTTTGCCACACGCTTAAAAACCCATCTGATCGAGTCCCATATTAGGCATACCAGGCATTATAGACTCTGTAACCTTTTGAAGCTCCAATTTTGAAAGATGTTCTATCTCAATGAGTGCTTTATTGATAGCCGCGACTATCAAATCTTGTGTCATCTCTTTGTCTTGAGGGTTGAGCAAATCATTGTCAATCTCAAGGGTAAGAATTTGTTTTTTACCATTTACGGTTACTTTCACCATACCTGCGCCCGCTTCGGCAGAAGTTTTGATGTGTACGAGATTATCTTGGGCTTCTTGGACTTTGGTTTGCATTTCCTTGAGTTTGCCCATAGCTTCTTGAATATTCAGCATATTGAGTGGGGAGTAGGTAGTGGCTTAAAAATATAACAATGCAAATATAGCGGTAAAAAATTAAAAACAAGTTATTATGATGGATTTGTATAACTTTTTAAAGCCACTTACGTAACTATTACTAGGTTCTGTTTCGAATTTTCCTATTCTAATTTACGATTACAAAATACTGATAACCAATATTTTATAAATAACTATGTATATTTTAAAAATAGCTGCGGAGGGTGTGTTTTAAGTATTCACTTAAACTCATACTACTTATGCGTTACCATCAATATCGTTGGCTCAGCCAATTATTCAGCATAAATGAAGACGATTTTATCGACTTGCCTGCCAAAATATCAGGCACTATGATTGCTCGTTATACCATTTATCCAGATTGCACCATCTGTTTTCCACATGGTAGGCACACACCAAATGCTACTATGAATAAAAACCGCAAAAATTGGAAAAATAGCCGTAAAACTAAATGGCGAGCGTAATAACAGCATAGGCAATTTGCCTCAGATTAAACGCATCAAAATAAAAGTTCCCCCAATGAAATTGGGGGAATGGTAGCAATTTTCACACATTTGAAAGCTCGAAAATTTTGATGCGTTTAATCTGCAAATCGCCTGCGTTTTTTTTTGATAACTAAAAAAAAGCGTTTACTTTTGTAGTTTACACTAAAATATATGCGCTATTTGTTTCTATTGCTAAGTGTGGGTGATTTGGCTGGCAATCTCTTTTTTGAGCCACTGCACACTTTTTGTAAACCGTTTTTGTTGGTGAGCCTTATGCTATATTTTTGGCAAAATATCCCCAAGACTCACACAAATTTCCCGTATTGGATATTGGCTGCCTTAGCGTTTTCGTGGGCAGGCGATGTGTTTTTATTGTTCAAAGGGGAAACCTTTTTTATAGCAGGTTTGGGGAGTTTCTTGATAGCCCATTTATTGTATTTGGTTGCTTATCAAGACACACATGAGGCAGGCAAGCCGCGATTGATAGCCCAAAAACCCTACCTCTTATTTCCTTTCACGCTTTATTTGGTCGTATTTTATGCGTTTTTATATCCATACTTGGGTGATTTAGCTGTTCCTGTAGGTATTTATGCGATGGTTTTGGCAAATATGGGTATTTTAGCCCTTAACCGCTATCGGCACACTACGCAGGCAAGTTTCAACTGGATAATGGCAGGCGCATTATGCTTTATGCTATCTGATTCATGGCTGTCAGTCCATTTATTTGTACTAAAAGACAGCTCACCCTTGTCGGGTTTTTGTGTAATGCTTACCTATCTAACCGCCCAATATGCCATTGTGCATGGAGCGTTATTGCATTTGAAAAAATAGCTGTCAGTTCGTTGAAAATACCCATCTGCCCAATTTTTCTGAATATCAACACGTGTAACCACAAGTATTTTTGGGGATATTAAAAATATTTCCTTATCTTTGCAAAGTTTTTATATACTTTCCTACCAAAACCATTACACTTTAAACTAAAATATGTTTTCTCGTATTCAAACCCTCTTTCTTTTTCTTGTTGCCATTTGTATGTTTGCCTGCTTATTATTGCCTATTTGGACAAAAAAAAGCGCGGACAACAAAGTTACAGCAGAAATGAGTGCTTTTACACTTGCCTACCAAAAACCCAACGAAAAGACCAAAACGAATATGCCCGTTTTTTATATAGCCCTTACCGCTCTTGCCGCAGGTGCTGTTTCGCTCTATTCAGTTTTGCGCTATCGTAATCAAGATAAAAATACCAAAGTTGCTTTGTTTCATCAAATTCGCTTCAGCATGATAGCCTCTTTGCTTATCATGGCTACAGTTTCCCTGATGGTTTTTCTTAGTTTGCAAGGTGAAAAGTTAGCAGCAGGTTCAGCGCGTGGTACTTTTCAAATAGGCTTTTTTTGTACTACATTAGCTTTGTTATTCAATTTTTTAGCAAGTCGTTTTATTCGCCGCGACTATAACCTCATAAAAAGCATGGATAGATTGCGATAAGCAATAAATATCAGATGAGTTAATAGTTTTGCATTTATTTGTATATAACACACTCGGAAATATGTCGTTTATACGCCATTAAAAGCGATAAGTTACTATAGGTGCTTATTGATTATCGGGATTTTGTTATCATAAATTATAAATCATAAATTTAAATACAAAGTATATTTCACTCTTTTGTGCTTTTTGGCAAAAAGTTTGTTTTACTGTATATTTAAATACTTCCTAACGCACATGAACAATATTAAACTACACAAAAGCATTACTATTGAGGCAGGCAAGCGTAGCGACAAACCTTGCATACGCGGTTTGCGCATCACTATTTATGACATCATGGGTTGGCTCGAGGCAGGTATGACTCATGAACAAATCATAGCTGATTTTCCTGAATTAAATAAGCGTGATATCCAAAGTTGTGTGCAATTTATGCAAGAGTTGAACACACGCCGTATACCGCTCACAGCCACACAAGGCATAGAAGCCTAAAAATATATGAAGCTCCTACTCGATCAAAATTTTTCTTATAAACTCATCAAACCGCTTTTAAAATTATATGCTGATGTCGTACAAATCAGTCGATTGGGTATGGGGCAAACGCCCGACTCAATGGTTTGGCAGTATGCTATCACAAACGAATATGCTATAGTAACTTTTGACTCCTATTTTTCAGAACGAAATGCACTCACAGGCTATCCTATTAAGGTTATCTGGTTACGTTGTGATGATAATTCTACAGAAAATGTGTTACGCCTACTATCTGAAAACAATGATGTCATTCTTCAATTTGATGAAGATGCCCATAAAAATTGCTTGGAGATTTTAGACGGAAAAGCTATTGTTGCGTATTAAGAAAATCAATGTCTTAAATTTGCAAAAATGTGTTATGCGGATACCCCAAAAAATATACTACGTATTGATAATTTTTATACTTGCTAATTGCATGGCAAAGGTTAAACAAGAAGATGGCAAAAAACAAATTCCTAAGAAGGATTTACAGCAAAACGTACCTATGTTGGTCGTTACAGGCTTTGGAAGCGAAACAGAAAATATATCCCTTTCTGACCTGAAGGCGCGGTATTGCGCAGGCAAGGTGTTTGTCTTAAGCCATATAGAAGCGCAAGCCCGCAAGTTTTTTGGTTGCGAAAACACCCAAAAAATAAACACTTTACAAGATTTTGTGCCTCTTGCAAAAGGCAATTTATTGCTTACAGACATTGAAAATAGCATTGCCCAATTCAAAGCATTGAAAATAGACAGCCTGAGTTTTTTTGAGCAGGCAGGCAAGTATCCCCTTACAAATCCTGATGCAACGCGTACGGATTTCAATGCTACCAAGCAAATAACGCATTTTGTATTGACAGGTGTAACCGCTATCACACGACACATGGGCGTTATAGCTGATAAAGAAGGCACAGGGTATTTAACCGAAAACTTTTTGGCTCATTTCAAAGATGCTGATTTACTGCACATAAGCAATGAGGTAAGCATAAGCGATAATTGTAACTATCAAGGCGTAAATGCTGCCTATAGTTTCTGCACAAAAGAGCCACACATGAAGCCTATTTTGGACTTTGGGACGGATATTATAGAGCTTACAGGCAATCATAACCTTGATTATGGCACAGAAGCATACAAAAAAACATTCGAATGGTATCAAAAAAATAAGCTCAAAACTTTTGGCGGAGGCTTAACCCCCGAACAAGCCAATACACCTTTGCTTATTACACTAAAAGACAATACTAAGTTGGCTTTTATTGGGTTTAATCAGCTTTGTCCAAGCGGAGAGTGTGCCGATAAAACAATGGGGGCAAATCGCTATGAACGTGAAAAAGCACGTATCGTGATAGAAAAAGCACGTAAAGAACTAAAAGCAGACTTTATTATAGTAGGCGTGCAATTTGGCGAAGTAGATTCTTATGTCCCTACACCTGCGCAAACCCAGATTTCTTATGATTTGCTTGAGTTTGGTGCTGATATGGTGTACGGTTCGCAAGCGCACCAAATTCAACAAATAGAATTTAAGGCAGGCAAGCCAATTTTTCATGGCTTAGGCAATTTCTTGTTTGACCAAATGCACCGCATAGGGGTTAGGCAAGCCTATTTCCTGCATAATTATTTCTACAAAGGCAAATTGATTCAGTCTGTACCTGTCTTTACGTTTATGTCGCAAGCTCGTAAACCTACCCTCGCCTCGCCTGCCGAAATAACCCAAATGAAGCAAGTAGCTTACTTAGACAATTTGCTGTATAAGTGGTAATGCTTGTTCCTAAAATCAAGACAAACGCATAAAAATTATTGAAAAATATAAATATTTGATTATCAACGTTTTGTGTTTTTAACAGCTTTTTTTAAATGGCAGAGAACAAAATATAATACTGATTTTTAACATCATGCTTTTGTATTTTTTTGTACATTTAAAATAATATTTGGCAACGTGATTTGATGCGTTTGCCATATTCTAAAATAGTCACGAAAAAAAAATTACTTTGTGGTTATTGTAATATTTTGTATGATATTTGAGTAATCATATCTATTAACTTAATTCTTTGTAACATCATGAAAACAAAAAATCTTATTCTTGCTGTCCTTTGTGGTACAGGCATTTCCACGGCATATGCCCAAGAAATAAAAAAGGAAACACGTGGCGACCAAACATACACCATTTACAAAGTACAAAAAGGTGAAACCGTCTTTTCTATATCAAAAAAATACGGCATCACTTCCGACAAACTTATTGAAGTCAATCCTACTATCGCTCAAGTTATCAAAATTGGCGATATAGTGAACATTCCCCAAAAACCTGTCATCAATCCTAAACTCAAGCAAGCCAATCCTGAAGAGCAGGAAGTGGTTATGCAATATACCAAGCATAAAGTAACCAAAGGGCAGGGTTTGATGCAAATAGCGCGACAATACAATATTTCGCTGGACGAAATCAAGAAATGGAATGATATGGACACCGAAAAAGTAAATATCGTCCCTGATCAAGAACTTATTGTGGGTATTAGCACCTCAAAATCAAAAAATAAGAACAACGAAAGCAAAAATAATACGGCTAATAACAGTAAGAATATGGATAGAACGGGTGAAAAACCTGCTATCAAAAAGACGGACACAGGCACAGGAAAGTCACGTGGAGAGGCAGAAGTAACTATTCAACATGAGGTCGCTTCTAACGAAAATTTGTTCAAAATAGCCCAAATGTATGGCGTTTCACAAGCCGACATCATGAATGCGAACAACATGACGGAGTTTACGGTACGTGTTAAGGATAAACTCACGATTCTAAATCCTAAGAAAATACCTGAAGCAATCGGAAATAATCCCGTCGATGCAAATACAACCCCTGAACCACAAAAGGAAATCGCTAAAGTGGAAGAACCACAGCCTATTATATATACAGTAGTGGAACAAGATAACCTGAGCAAAATTCAGAATAAATACAATGTAAGCCGTACTGCTATCCGTTATTGGAATGGCATGAAGCATGAGGAAGCCTCAGAAGGCAATCTTATACATGTAGGCGACCATTTGCGTATCTATGTCCCAACAAGAATAGAGCATATTATTCAAAAAGGGGAAACTAAAGAAAGTATCAAACAAAAATATAAACTTAATGCAAGTGATACACCTTTGGAAAAGTGGAATGACATTCCTGCAAAAAAATTAGATGCCTATTTTCAAGCCTATCTGCAAGCAAGTAAGCCTTTAATAATATTCCAAAGCGCAGGTCCACAAGTACCCGTAGGCTATAAAGAAGGTAATGTGCCTCCTATGCCAGGACTTGGTATGCCTGAAATACACAAAAATCATACCCCTACCACCACAGAAACGGCTATAGATTATACTAAAATTGCCGATAAAAAATATACTGTCAAAGAAGAAGGACAAACACTTACGCAAATAGCCAATATGCACGGGACAAAAGTATCAGACATTAAAAAATGGAATAACCTCACGTCTGATAATCTTAAACTCAACCAAGTATTGATTGTATCAGTTGTTAAAGAAGCAACGCCAAACAATAACCAACCCGTTAATAACCAACCCGTTAATAACCAACCCGCAGAAAATAAACCTACTAAAAATAATAATTTTACAGGAAATGGGAATAACGTAGATTTAGGGGATATTTTTAACCAACCTTTGCCTGAAAATAAACCCAAAGTAGAACAGCCCAAAGTAGAACAACCCAAAATAGAACAACCAAAAGTAGAACAACCAAAAACTACTTCAGACAAGGACATGGCAGAGCTTAGTAAGGGTATCGCTGATAACTCCTATAACAATCAAAACTCGCCTGCCAACCTGAACAAAGAAGCACCCAAAGAAGAAAATGGCGATATGGTGGAAAAAGGTGTTGCAATACTTTCTAATATACAAAACCCACAGCCTTACGTGGCTACACATGGTAGCTTGCCTGCAGGAACTATCGTTCATGTAAGAAACATAAACAATAATAAAAAACTTATTGTGCAGATAGTAGCCAAATTTAATAATGCTAATGCTAAAAATGGTGAACTCCTCCAACTTACTCAAGCTGCCTTAGAAAAATTGGGCGCAGGTGATGCACATAGCATAGACGTTGAGATAAAATACAATGCAAAATAAGAAAAAAAGTAATTTGAAGTAACAGAAAAAGCACATTTACAAAGATGTTAATAATCTTGTAGATGTGCTTTTTTTTCGATGCTAAGGCTTAGACTTCTTGCGAAAGCTGGGCGTGTCTGTATGCTAAAGGTGTTTGCTCATACATCTTTTTGAAGAATTTGGAGAAGTGAGCGGCATCCTCAAAACCTAACGAGTAGGCTATTTCTTTGCAACTCTTTTCTGTAAAAAGCAAAAAGCGTTTGGCTTCTAAAGCTACTCTTTCATGTATAATTTGTTGAGGCGTTTTTGCGCCACAACTGTTGAATAGATTGGATAATGTTTTAGAGGATTTATGTAACATTTCGGCATAATCACTCACCCGTTTTTTTGTTTTGTAATGCACATCTACCAAAAAGTTGAACTGCCGTACAATGTCTTTTTGGGTTTCACCAAGTTTGTCAAAGTAGCTTTGTTTCTGTGCCAAACGTGTGCATTTGATTATAAGCCGTTTGAGTAATATTTGTAGCATTTCGCCTTGAATATAGTCATTATTTTGAAACTCCTCTATAAAAATTTGATACATCATTTCGTAGCGTGGCATTTCTTCAGGGGGAATACGCACTATAGGAAGGTGTTGCGCTCCAAAAAACAGTATGCCATAACATGATACCTCTTTGTCGTGGTCTTGCATACAATAAAACTCTCGGTTAAAGGCAAATGTGGTAAGCGATGAACAGAGTGTATGCATAACAAGGTGATTTACAAAAGTAATGGCTAAAATTTCGTTGCTTTGAAGTACGATTAAACGGTCATCTACCTGAAAACTAATAGGGGCTTCATTTCTATTCCAAACCAACTTTAGCAGATTATCTTGCTTCAGAAAATCTAAACGATTCTCTTTCAAATCGTCAGTGAAGGCAAACAATGCACCTGTTCGCAGGTCTGTATATTGTAGTAACATAAATATCAAACAAAAAAACTTGCCTACAAGTTTAGCAAAAGATGTTAAGGTGGTTAGAAAATCTTACATGTCTAAAAAAAAACATATATTTGTAACAAATAAGCGATAACATAGTATCCTTATTAAAACAAGCAGATTTAAACCTACGTTTTATGAAAAAGT
>JAYTNK010000008.1:0-2652 GCA_043748375.1 Cytophagales bacterium | reverse complement strand
AGACTTGATGAGGAGAAACTTGAGTTGCACCTTCAAAGTTTTGGGCATGGCACTATCAAGGTCTTAGAACTAATCAATGTGGTGCTACCCCTACACGTAGGTGCATCTGACAAACTCAAGACAAACAACGGCTCTAGCTATCTGATAGAGGGCAACAAAATTCAATATGTGGATATTGATGAGCAACTGCATACGATTACAAAAGCTGAGCTTTTTGATACTTTCCACAAAAAACATATTGAAAAACGCACTTACCTACTCGGTACAGATACATTTGGACGTGATACACTTAGCCGTTTACTGTTTGGTATTCGTATCTCGCTTACAGTCGGCATTGTTTCTGTGCTGATTTCCATTTTAGTTGGCGTTACTGTTGGCGCACTTGCAGGCTTTTTTGGAGGCAGGACAGACGCATTTGTGCTGTGGTTAATGACTGTAGTATGGTCTATTCCTGGTATTATGTTGGTAATAGCTATCAGTTTAGCTCTTGGAAAAGGCGTTGTAGTAGCTTTTGTAGCCATTGGATTAACAAGTTGGGTAGAAATAGCCCGTATGGTGCGTGGGCAAATCATGAGTTTGAAAGAAAAGCCTTTTATAGAAGCAGCACGCGCTTTAGGCATGAAAAATTACTACATTATCATACACCATGTATTGCCTAATATCTTCGGACCCCTTGTTGTATTGATGACTTCTAATTTCGCTAATGCTATATTGACCGAAGCAGGATTGAGTTTTTTGGGCTTGAGTGTGCAATCACCCATGACTTCATGGGGCGTAATGGTATCTGAAGGCTTCAAACACATTACTTCAGATGGAGGTTTTTATTTGGTATTATTTCCAAGTCTTTGCATAGGCATGATGGTATTGGCGTTCAACTTATTTGGCAATGGATTGCGTGATGCTTATGACCCTCGAACAGCTTAACAATGAGCTTGAGCGCAAAGATATCCAGCTCAAGGATATTTTAGACATTACACAAGCCATCAACATCAACTCTTCGGAAGAATCCTTATATACTATGTATCGTTGGATATTGCAGGGGAGTTTGTACGTAGGCAAGTTAGCCTTGTACGTATATGAAGACAAGTGGCGTTGCAAAGTGCATTTTGGAACAGCCCAAACACCTGTAGCCCTTGATACAAGTACCATAGGGCATTTGAAAGAACCAACACCTCTGCAAGACTTGCCTACCATTCATACCTTCCTCCAAGAATTTGATTGGGTTATTCCTATCTTGTATAAAGATGCTGTATTGTCTTTTGTTTTTGTAGAAAAATATGAGCATAAGGCAGAAAGCGGACACAATCCTATCAATATTCCTTTTTTGCAGACGCTCACCAACATCATTATTGTAGCCATAGAAAACAAAAAATTAGTACGCAAACAACTCAAGCAAGAACTCCAAAACAAGGAACTTGAGATAGCAAAGCGCGTACAAAATATGCTCATTCCGCGTAAGTTGCCCCATACAGAAACCTTACAAATGAAAGCAACTTATCAGCCACACGACTTGATTGGAGGCGACTACTACGACTACATACCGCTGGTGGAAGGCAAGTTCTTGCTCTGTATTGCCGATGTTTCAGGCAAGGGCGTGCCTGCTGCCCTGCTCATGTCAAACTTTCAGGCAACTCTACGCATGATTGTGCGCCATACCTATCGACTAAAAAACATCATTGATGAACTTAACTTGCTCATTTATCAAAATGCACAAGGAGAACATTTTATCACTTTTTTTGTAGCTATTTATGACACACGCAAGCACATTTTGCGCTACATCAATGCAGGACACAACCCGCCATACCTATTCAACAAAGTTACGAACGAAGTCGCTACTTTAGATATTGGCACTACCGTTTTAGGCGCTTTTGAAAATTTACCCTTTATGGAAGAAGGGGTTGTACGTGAATTAGATAACTTCTTGTTATTTTGCTTCACAGATGGCGTATCCGAAACCATGAACGAAACAGATGAACAGTTTGGAACAGAACGACTACGCCGTTTCTTGCAATATTACCCACACGCCAACTTAGAAGAATTGCATACACTCCTTCTAGATAAATTATATCGTTTCAAAAAAGACGTGCCTTTCAATGATGACATTACTATGCTCTCATGCAGAGTAATAAGTTAATCAAAACACAAATCGTTTATAGCCAGCGGCAATGCGACCAAACATACCTACACAAAAAGGGCAACCACAAGGGATTGCCCCTACCCAAAAAACATACCCACAAAAATTGTCGGACAACCAAATTTATTAGTTTCAATCATAGGCAAATATATAGTTTTTATCACCATTAAAAAAATCCAAACATACCCAAACAGATAAATTTTGATTTTACAAAAATACTACCTACTTTTGTAAATAAAACAATACAAGTATGTTGTTAAAAGAAGTATATACCAATAAAATACTACAGGGCGATTGCGTAGAGGTTATGAAAACCTTGCCCGACAAGTCGGTAGATTTGATATTTGCAGACCCACCTTATAATTTGCAACTTTCCCATGAATTATATCGTCCTAATCAAACTAAAGTGGAAGGCGTATTTGATGCGTGGGATAAGTTTGATAGTATGCGCGAATATGACACTTTCACTTTGGCATGGCTTACTGAATGTCGAAGAGTACTAAAAGATAATGGCACCA
>JAYTNK010000007.1:0-11274 GCA_043748375.1 Cytophagales bacterium | reverse complement strand
GAAGTTTCTGCTATTAATGATAATTATAGTTTGTACTCGCTTACAGGTACTGTTATGGGAGGCACGTCAGAAAAACGAGTGGGCATAAAAACTCTTTTTACCTTTGATGATTTAATAAAAAACAACCGCCTTGCAATAGGATTAGAGTATCGTGGCTTTCTGATGGGTAGAAAAAACAAAGAAAATAATAATTTTATAGCCAATGCAATCAATACTTTTAATCCAGCACTTGCCAATGAGCAACTCACCATGTCGTATAAACAAAACATAGGATTGATAAGCGCGTTTGCAGAAGATTTTTATGCAATTACGTCAAAATTAGATGTCTTTGCCGCTTTTAGGTTTGATAAACACCCATTTTGGGGACAGAATATTTCGCCTCGTTTTGGCGTAATCTTTACACCCTTGTCTGCTTTATCTACCCGAATTTCGTATCAATCAGGCTTCAGAGGAGCAGTCGGGTTGCATTATTCGGGTGGCTACAGGCGAGACGGTTTCTTGCGTGCTGAAAATTACAATAAAATAGATGACGCGTCTATTCCTGAAGAACGCAATATTAATAGCATCATTCCTGAACGTATCAATAATATCGAATGGGCAATCCGTTGGACTATATACAAAGCCCTTACATTGAACACCGTTAGTTTTTACAATACTGTTTCAAACGTAATAGATGTAGGCGTTATTTACAAAGACCCACAAGTTTTCCCCATGGTGAATATTGGTTCAGATGTGGCGGGTGACTGGAACGGCTATTGGTATTTCAAAAATATGCTGGGGAAGTTTGCACAAATAGGCAATGAAACCAGTCTTGCCTACCAAACAGGCAAGTTCAATATTATACTTAGCCATGCTATTACCAAAGTACAAAGTGCCACTTCTGCCCAAACAGAACTCGCAGAGAAGGCAAGCAGTATGTACTTAGCTTTAAATGCAGAGGACAAAAAACCACACTACAAGGCGTTTCCCGAAATGATTACGAGATTGAATATTCTATGTAACCCCATTCAAAACCTACACCTATCCATCAATGCCTTGCGCTATAGCAAATGGTATTCACCCGCAGGCACTATAGCGGAAGGCGGACTAATGTTGAATGCAGGTGCTGGCTATAACTTCAAAAACAGGATAGAGTTACAATTATTAGTTAAAAACTTAGCCAATGCCACAAATTTGTACCCTATGAATAGCAATGCGGGAGGACCTGATGTTTCACCTGGCACGCCTGCATGGGAAACCCGTAGCTTTTGGATCAACATAACGATTGCGCTTGGAACAGGGGTAACAGAAACAATAAAAAAATAGCGCGTTACAAAGTAAAAAACGGCTAATTTGCGGCTCAAAAAGAAAACTTGCAAAAAATAAATATAGTATTTGCTTTGTAAATCGAAAAAATACCTAACTTTGCCCACTTTATAAAGGATGCGCAAATCTTTTCTCTAAAAACTTGCCTATCCCCTATAAAATCATTTTCTTTGCAAATAAGTTTTTAACACTAAAACCCCTACGCAAAATGTCAGATATCGCAAACCGCGTGAAAAAAATCATCATCGAGAAGCTCGGTGTAGAAGAATCAGAAGTTACGCTTGAAGCCAGCTTCACCAACGATCTTGGTGCCGACTCACTCGACACTGTAGAACTTATCATGGAATTCGAAAAAGAATTCGAACTTTCCATCCCTGATGAACAGGCTGAAAATATCGCCACTGTAGGCAATGCAATCACGTACCTTGAAAATAACGTGAAGTAATTTTTCCCAAACGGTTTCAAAAATGCTCAAAAGAGTTGTAGTAACCGGGCTGGGTGCACTTACACCTATTGGCAACAACATTGCCCAATATTGGGATGGTTTGTCAAGAGGTGTAAGTGGGGCTGCCCGAATCACCCATTTTGACCCTGAGAAATTTAAAACTAAATTTGCTTGTGAGGTAAAGAATTTTGATGTCAAGGACTTCATTGAGTTCAAAGAAGCCAAACGCATGGATTGGTTCACACAGTACGCGGTAGTAGCAGCTGATGAAGCTATGAAAGACAGCGGACTGGACTTGGAGAAAATCAATCGTGAACGCATAGGTGTTATTTGGGCTTCAGGTATTGGAGGGCTAAAAACGTTTGAGGAAGAAGTGCTTGCCTTTGGTAAAGGTGATGGAACGCCTCGTTTCAACCCATTTTTTATACCCAAAATGATAGCGAACATGGCTTCAGGTGCTATCTCTATCCGCCATGGATTGAGAGGTATGAGCTATACAACAGTATCGGCTTGCACATCATCAAATAATGCCTTGATGGATGCATTTAACTATCTGCGTCTTGGAAAAGCCAATGTTATCGTCATGGGTGGCTCTGAAGCGGCTGTTACCCAATCGGGTATGGGCGGTTTTAGTGTCATGAGAGCCCTTTCAGAGCGGAATGACTCGCCTGAAACAGCCTCACGCCCTTTTGATAAAGACCGAGATGGATTTGTATTGGGCGAAGGTGCAGGTTGCATTATTCTTGAAGAACTTGAACACGCACAAGCGCGTGGTGCAAAAATATATGCGGAACTCATCGGAGGCGGTATGTCTTCTGATGCCTATCATATTTCTGCTCCCCACCCTGAAGGTTTAGGGGTTATTCAAGTAATGCGCAATGCGTTTGAAGATGCCAACATTACACCTGACAAAATTGATTATATCAATGTGCATGGTACTTCTACTCCTATCGGTGATCCGCAAGAGGTAAAAGCAATGCAGGCAGTCTTTGGTGAACACGCGCATAAACTTAATATCAGTTCTACGAAGTCCATGACAGGACACTTGCTTGGTGCCGCTGGCGCAATAGAAGCAATAGCAAGTATTTTAGCTATAAAGCATCAACTCGTTCCGCCTACTATTAACCACTTCACAGATGATGAAATGTTTGATAATAAGCTAAATTTCACATTCAATAAGGCGCAAGAGCGCAAAATTGACTATGTGTTGAGCAACGGCTTTGGTTTTGGAGGGCATAACTGCTCTGTCATATTCAAAAAATTTGGAGCATAGTGTAGCTTGTGTGGTGGCAACGAATTACTCATTTTTTTACGCGTCATACAAAAGCTGATAAGGATCTTGCCCTTGCAATTCACCAAATTGTAGGCAAGTTCCCTATCAAATTGTCGCTTTATAAACTCGCCCTTAGTCATTCATCTGCCTCGCGTTTACACGCAGGTACGGGTTTTCGAGAATCTAACGAACGTCTCGAATATCTTGGTGATGCCGTTCTAGGGGCTATAGTTGCTGATTACTTATTCAAGAAATATCCTTTTGAAGAAGAGGGTTTCTTGACTGAGATTCGTTCGCGCCTCGTAAATCGCGAAACATTGAATGAAGTTGCCCGTAAATTGGGACTCGATGAACTTATACAACATGATCAACATAGGCGTAATTATGGCTCAAACCGTTCTATGAATGGCGATGCGCTTGAGGCTATAGTTGGCGCGGTATATTTGGAGCGAGGGTTTCTGTTTTGTCAACAGTTTGTACAAAATAAACTTCTCCAAAATTATTACGATTTAAATCAGGTTATAAATAACAAAAAAAACTTCAAAAGCACCCTCTTAGAATGGTCGCAACGCGAAGGCAAAGAGCTACGCTTTGAAGTCCTTGAAGAAATTAATAATAAAAACGGCTATCGCGAATTTGTGGTCGAGCTATTTGTGTCTAATAAATCTATGGCACAAGGACGCGGTTTGAATAAAAAGAAAGCCGAACAAGCGGCAGCCGAAAAAGTTTGCCAAATATTTGGCATTTTATAACATTAAGACATTTCTCCCACCTATCAATTTAGAGAGGCGGGAGAAAAGGCTATTTATACACCTTCAGCTACTACTTCCTGCACTTCAGGAATCATTCGTTTTAGCAAATTCTCTATACCCATTTTCAATGTTATAGCAGAAGAAGGACAGCCGCTACAAGAACCTTGTAAAAGAACTTTTACAATTCCTTCATGAAAAGAGTGAAAGCCAATAAATCCGCCATCACTTTCTACAGCAGGACGTACATACTCATCTAAAATTTGCTTGATTTTGCGGTCTATTTCTGGCTCATCTGCATTGATAGTGAGCGAATTAGCTATGGTTTCGGTATGTAAAATAGGCTTATCTGCCTCAAGATACTCCTTGATGTTTTGTTTTAAGTTACCAACTATATCATGCCAATCATGCTTGTCTGATTTGGTAACGGTTACAAAATTGTTCATTAAAAAAACCCGTTGCGTGTAGGGAAGCGTAAAAAGCTCTTGAGCAAGAGGCGACTCAACGGCACTTTCAGCTGTAGGAAAATCGTAGGTAATCCCCTCAGGTACAAGCATTACATTTGCCACGAATTTCATGGAGTTGGGATTAGGATTCGCTTCAGTGTAAAGGTTGATATAGCGCGTCATGGTTTATAAAAGGGATAGTGAGTGGATATTTTGAAAATGTGGCAGGCAAGGCTTGCTACATACACAATATGAGAACTGTAAATAAAGGCGTTTGGTTCAAAAAAGAAAAAAAAACTCAAATCCCATAAAAATGTGTGTCAATAAAATATGAAATATTTTGCAAAGTCAATAAACTTGCCTACCTTTGCAGTCCCAATAGGGAAAAGCTGATTCTTGACGCTCTAAACATATATCTTCACTTATGAAAGTTTGCCAACTCACAGGAAAGCGCACACGCTCAGGCAATAATGTGTCGCACGCTAATAACAAAACTAAACGTACTTTCGTCCCTAATTTGCAAAAAAAACGCTTCTACTCTGAAGCACAAGGCAAATGGATTATCATGAAAGTAGCCGCTTCAGCTATCCGCAGCATCAATCGCAAAGGCTTTGATGCCGTATTGAAAGAGGCAAAAGCAAAAGGTTTTGGAAAATAAGCCTCGTTATTTAAAAATAGCTACTCAAATTGTTTGAGTAGCTTTTTTGTAAGCATTTCCTTTTCGGGTAGCGGATGCCGCTCAAAAAGGAGACGCACTTTTTTGTAAGTATGGAATTACCCTTGCACATTACGCCAAAGGCGTGGCAAAAAATAAAAGCTATCTGTCTTGAAAAAAAAATACCTGCTCAATACGCACTTAGGCTAAGTATGCGCGGAAGTGGTTGTAGCGGTGATTTCTTTCTTGGTTTTGATGTACCAAAAGCCACAGATATACTTTTTGAATTGCCTGAAGGTAATATCATTATTGACAAAAGCAAACTCTTGTACTTCTACATGATGCAACTCGATTGGATAGAGAACGAACAAGGCGGCGGACTCAAATTTGATAGGCAGGTTTCTACACATTAGCGCACCTTGCCTGCCCATTGTTCATGAAAACTCTCAGCAACAAACTCGGGTATGGCTTGCCTACGCCCCCAAGTGCGTTTGAAGAAGTGTTGAAGCGTATTATTTTTCCATTTGGCATTCCACCGCGTCCAATTTTTTTTGTGCAACATATATTTATGCCAAAATTTGATGACCCGCTTTTCAGTTTGGGAGGCAAGATTACTTTGTACGCGCAAAGCACGGTTGTGTAATAACAAGGCAGGCAAGTCTATTTGAACGGGACACACCTCCTCACAAGCCCCACAAAGCGTACTTGCATGACTCATATCAAAATAGGCAGGTTTGTTGTAAAGGTGTGGATTGATAACTGCGCCTATCGCGCCTACGTATGGGCTTTGATACGCTTCGCCACCTACCAACCGATACACAGGACAAACATTGGCACACGCACCACATTTAATGCAACGCAGCGCATGACGCAAACGACTATCTGCCAGCATTTTAGTTCGCCCATTATCTAATAAAATTACATACATTTCTGTTGCTCCATCAACTTCATCAGCTTGGCGCGAACCCGTATAAACGGTTTGATAGGCTGTCATACGTTGCCCTGTCGCGTTTACACTTAGCATTTGCCAATATAGCGCAAGGTCAGTAAAATGCGGTACAATTTTATCGATGCCTGCTACTACAATATGTGTATGCGGAAAAGTCGCCAACAAGCGGGCGTTCCCTTCGTTTTCGGTAATAGCTACTCCTCCTATATCTGCGACCAAAAAATTCGCGCCTGTAATACCTATTTCTGCTTCTATATAGTGTGGGCGCAAATACGCACTTACCGCTTTTGAGATATCCTCACTGCTTATTTCTGGTACTTCTTCAAACATTTGAAGTTGACTAGATTTGTTTTTTTTCGTTTCAACTTCAAACAATTCAGGAATACTCTCTTTCAAATGTGTTGCGATATAGCTTCGCGATAAATACTGAGCAGGTGTTGTAAAATGGTTGACTTTATCTGCCAATGTTTGTAAAATAAAATCATCTAAATTAGTTTCTGTTACGGCAATTTCCTGTTCTTCAAGAAATTGCGTAAGCCCAATTTCTGAAATAGTGGCAGTTTTAGCTTTGAGTATTTTGCGCGCTTCTTTGGTTTGGATAATGTTTGTGATAGCTTCACAAGCTTCTCGGGCAGTTTCTGCCCAAATAACCTTGCCTCCCCGCTTGGTAAAATTTTCCTCAAAGGCAAGCAAATTTGCCTCCATATTTTCTATGGCTTCATAGCGTAGGTAGGCAAGTTGCTGACTTGCTAATTCATAATCAGCAAAACAATTTAAGCCCGACTTGCGAGAGTCGATGTAGGCTTCATAACGTTCATGCAATTTGCGTCTGTGGGTGTAATCAAAGACGCGTTGTTCAAAATCGAACATTTTGGCGTATGTATTAAAATAAGTTAGCGGTTATTTTGTAATTGCCTATCAAAAATTGTAAATATCTAATACGAGAACGTTGCCCTATTTTTCAAATAATTCATTCTCGCGTTGTAATCTAAGCGCGTCAAAAAATAATAAGCGTAGGCAAGGATTTGCGGAATACCCAACAAAAGCACCCAAAATATAGCAGAGGACACATGATTGCCAAACACATCATTAGGAACTAAATCAAAAACTGTCCAAACTATTAAAATAGTAACCAACACAATGGATACGCCCAAATGTAAACCGCGCCAACTTTTCATAAGTGGCGAAGGCGTAGGTCGAAAATAATGCACCACAGCAGTAAAGAATTGATACACTCCCAAAAATAATTGAAAATAAAGTAATAAAAAAATAAAACTAAAATTAAATGGTATAGCAAGTATAAAAAACGTGTTTATGGCTATCAAAACCGTTTGCAACACATAATCAAGGCGAAGAAATTGGGTGGGTATGTACATATTCTTGGGTAGAAGTTAAGTTATTGGTAAGCACCTTGCCTACTTAACATATAAACGTAAAAAACAAAAACAAAGTTTCTAAACTTTCAATAAAAAATGAAAGTTTTTTTTATTCACTATAAATGGCTACATTTGCAATAGATTCATCTTCGCAGGCAAGCTCTTGTTTTAGATGGATGTATTTCATTCACTATTCATTAATACGTCAAATGCCTCAAAATAATACAAAATTCAAAAAAATCACATGGCTTATCTTAATTTTGATATTGCCTATCTTCTTTTTCCTATTCCTAAACTTCTTCGGGAAAAACCATTACAAAATGCCAACCTACTATCCGATTGATTCGGTAAAAGTAAATAAAAAATGGCAAGTAACCTATCACACCTTGCCAGATTTTACTTTTGTTAATCAATATGGCGACAAAATAACACGCTCAAGCGTAAAGGGGAAGGTTTTTGTAGCCAATTTCTTTTTTACAAAATGTGGTAATCCCACCCTTTGCCCACGTATGAGCAAGGAATTTGCGCGTGTGCAACAAATGCTCATTAAACATGATAACGTATTATTACTATCTCACTCTGTCGATCCTGAAAATGATACACCTACCGTTTTACGAAAATATGCTGAAGCGTATGGTGCAAAAAGAAATAAGTGGCATTTCTTGACGGGACTAAAGCAAGACGTTTATAGTTTGGCTTATCATGGGTATAAAATCAATGCAGGGCAAGAGAAAGACACCGTTTTGCCCGAATTTTTACATGCTACAAAATTCATGCTCGTAGATGCTGAAGGACGTATTAGAGGCTACTATGATGGTACAGATTCTAAAGAGGTAGATAGGATGATTATTGAAATCAACATACTTTTATATGAAATGAAAATATAACACACATCTTATCAGACTTCTTTCGGAAATCCCTTTTCTTTCCTCAAAATAAGAAATACTTTCGCAAGAAGGCTTTGGTAACTACCAACAGAAGCCCAAACCGATTGCGCAGGTTGGGAAATAGAATTCCGTCCGACAGGAACTGCTGCTGATTGAAAATATAAAGTTGAAGGTAAGTGCAAAAGTTCAGTAATATGCGTAAAGTTCGAGTAGAAGTTGAATATACACATCGGAAAGTGGTTTTGGGAGATTTAGACAATCCCGAATGGGGTTGAACTATGAATAGCCCCACGTGAAACGTGGGGTAAGCGAAAAGTCATATCCCAAAACCAATTTCGTATGTGTATATAATAATAAATATTCATTGTTATTCCGTTCGCCCAGCTTGCACAAAACCCAATTTAGCAGAACAGAGAGGCTGTTGACCGTTCGTTTTTATTCTCGTTTTTCAGTCGCTATTGCTTTATTGTTTCTGCTCCATTCACTCCAAGAACCAACATAAAGTTTTGGAATTTGTAACCTTGCATAATCTATTGCCAAAAGTGTATGGCAAGCTGTTACTCCTGAACCACAATGAACAATTATGTTTTCAGGGTTTCTCTCGCAAAAAACATTTCGATATTTTTCTTTTAATTCAGTTGATGATAAGAAAAAACCATTCTCATCTAAGTTTGAGGTAAACGGTACATTGATTGCTCCAGGAATATGTCCTGCAACTAAATCAATATTTTCTTCTTCCCCATTATAACGTTTTTTATCTCTAACATCAATAACTAAATATTTTTTGTCTTTTGAAGCTTTTTCTACTTCAATAATATCCGATATTGAAAGTCTCCAACTGTCAACAAAATATGGTTCAGTAAAAGTTGGAATTTGAATTTTAGAGTTAATTGGAAAACCTATTTTCTGTGCTGCTTGAAAACCACCGTTAAGCACTTGTACTTTCTTATGTCCAACTGATTTTAGCATCCACCACAATCTTGCAGCAGTATTTGATCCATTTTTGTCATCATAAATTATAACATGACTTTCGTTTGTAATCCCAAGTCCTGATAATCTTTCTGCAAATATCTTAATATTTGGCAAAGGATGTCTGCCACCATTAGATAAATTGTCTTTAATATCAGCTAATTGCGTGTTCAAATCTATGAATAGAGCACCCTCCAAATGATTCAAATGGTGATTTATTAGTGCATTTTCCCCATTACTTACATTTAATAAAATTAAATTATTTGTTTGGTAAATTGCCAATAACTCAGAAGCTTCGATAATTGGTGAAATGTAGTCAGGCATAGTATTAAATTGTATTTAGGTTATGATTTTGCTACTCTATCAACCGTAATAATCCTATAAGTGTTTAAATTTATTGTAACTCTAATCTGATTTTCAAAATTTGTTACATAAATATTTTTGCCAATTCTTTCAAAGCAAGTATAATCTGTTTCTGAGATTATTTTATAAATTAGTTCTTCAATTTCAGAATTTGAAAAATGGATTTTAAGTTTTTTGTTTATTCTTTCATAAACTAACTCTGTGTAACAAATATTGCTTAAGATATTAGATTTATTTATGTTCATAAAAATTGTCAATTTTCGTTAGTGTTTCAATACGCTAACCACCTATTTTTGATATGAGTCTGGCTAAAATGATGCCAATGATGTGGTACATACGAGTTATTGCGGTGCAATAGACGTTAAGCACGCAACAGTTTACGTATTGTCGATGTGGCGGATTTTTTTATCACAAAAGCTCAATAGAATTCCAGCTGTTGGATTTTTTATAAATGTTTCATAGAAGTACTTCAGTCGTCATATTGCCAAGCTAATGTTAGCATTATTCATTATTTATTTTGCTATAATCTGTTCTAATTAACAAATTAGTTTTGGGGCCATTAATGGTATATTCAATATGGAAATTAAATTCGTCTATAAAAATATATCTTCCATTATGCCTATCAAGTTTGCAAATATGCTCAGAACCTTTTAATCCATCTTCATCATTTTCAAACACAAGAGTTTGGAATAATCCACCTTTTGTAACCCCATCGTCCAATATTATATTTATTTGGTTGTCTATTACTTTGTAGATATATTTACGAGTAAAATTTATCGACTTAATTTCTCCTTTTAATAAGAGTTTTCCAGTTTCTATATAGTATAAAGAATCAATTTCATCAAGGTTTGATTGGGAAAACGAAGCTATTCCACTAGCTGTGTTTATCTCATTGAGATTTGAGTCTTCAATTGCCCTATTTAAAATCCAATCTCCTCTCAGATTTTCAAATATATCTCTTGCTCTTTTATTCATTTTATGCTTATTGTTAACGGTTTGTGGGTTTGACGAAGGTGGGGAATTCTTAGCACAAAAGCCCAATAGAATTCCAACTGTTGAACCTTGCACTAATGTTTCATAGAGGTATTTCAGTCGTCATATTGCCAAACCGATGTTAGCGGTAGTAATTATTTCCGTTAATGCTGTCGTCATGGCTTGTTGTATATGTAATCAGCGATTTGCATAATTAAAATTCTGTTGTCAAATACTTCTTTGTCCATAAAATTGTCAGGTATACAAGCGTTAATGAATTTTGAAAATTCAACATTGTAGCAATTAAAATTTAGTCCTTTGTATTCAAATTTCCAAGGGAGATTCCAAGGCAGAGTGCTCACATAATAATTTCGCGAAATATTAAGCGTGTCGTTGTTTTGATTGATAATTTGAATTGTGAGCCAGTTGCTTGTCGTGCTTGTCCAACCTTCTTGTTGATTTAAGATGGCGGTAATAATTGAAGTGTTTAAGGTGTCAAGCATAGCAGGAACTGAATAGTAAAACTCTTTGTTGATTTTTTTCTTTCTTCTTAAATAATCTGTCTCCTTGCTTTTAAGTTGCTTGTCAACTAAGTCTAAGTAGTTTTTCTTGTCCTTCTCTGTGATTTGAAAGTCCTGCAAAGATGGAAATGTCGAAGGACTCGAATTAATAGAACTTAAAACTGTTGCAAGTAAATTGCTGTTTATTTTATTCTTGAAAGTCGAAGGTTCTTTGTCTTGGTAATGATTTACTGATACACTTGAAGTTGTAAAAGTTGAATCATTTGTTCTTTCGTAGATGACTTCATTGTTTAGACTATGAAAGCAACCTTGACTGCCTGAGTTGACTGAAAAAGATTTGATTGGTGATTCTAAAAAACTTTTG
>JAYTNK010000006.1:0-6581 GCA_043748375.1 Cytophagales bacterium | reverse complement strand
TGTAAGCGTCTGTTGGCATTGCCACATCACGCAAAAGTCCAATAACAGACGCTTACAGCGTGGCTAAAAGTGTGAAGTTATTTTTTATACGTTCCTAAGAGAAATTAGATAAATCTATATTTTACATTTCTTGTATAAACTGTTCACTTATAATACAAGTAATCTGATATTTATTAGAAATAATTTTTGATAATTATTGTTCTATCAACACTCTTGTAATCAATATAAGATTCATGTTTTTTTATATTGATTGGAAAGTAAAATATATATTTTTCATTTCTTTTTGCATCACTAAAAATAATTTCTCTACTCAAAATCCTATAAGTATTTTCGTCTGATGTATCGAAAGTAACTTTTGCCCAAGTAGCCCTAACAAAATATGCTTGAAACAGTTTTTGTTTTAATCCTTTAATTTTTAAATATGGACATTTATTACTACTCTCCTTATTTGAAATTTCAACTCCTAATTTATTTTTACAGTATTTACCGACTAATGGGATAAACTCAGTTCCAGTAAGCATAATGAATTCTTGTGATGAGCTGCCACTTTCTTGAATAATTTGTTTTAAGAAAGTTTGATTAGTTCTATAAAATCTCCCGTAGCTCATATTGTCTATTTCTATATAAAAAGACTTGCCTGCCAATCTATTCTGAGTGTTTTGATTGTCTTTTTTTACATGTTTTTCATTTGTTTCAAAAACTAAGAAACCATCAAAACTTAAAGTGTCAATTTGGATTTGTGCTTTCATCTCCAAACTCATAAACATACAAAAAACAAGAACAACAGAAAATTTCATAGTGATGTATTTATTTGTTAAAAAACTTGCCTACACAGGCAGGCAAGGCAGTTTCGGGCACTTACTTTTTGGGCAAGATTTCTGCTTTTTCTACATAATTTAAATCTTTCACAAAGGCAAGAAACGCCTCTATTTTAGTATTATCGGCAAAGGTTAGCAATATCTGACTCATAAGAAAATAAAACAAAGATAGGCAATTTTTCAAACCGTTATTTTCGAATGTGTGATTTTGTAGGTTTGGTGCTATTTTAAGTTATAGGTTTTACCCTTGGGTGTGTCTTGGTCGCAAACAAAGATGCAAGTGTTTTTTGAAGGAAAAGAATAGCCACCGCAACCTTATTCATTACCTTGATAGCCTGTATATTTCTCCCCTTCTTTTAGTTCGGCTATTTTTCCTTTCGCTATGCGAAACTTGGTGGGAATAGTCTTTTTATCGGGAAGTAATGGGTTGGGCTGAAACACTTCAAAATGCAAGTGAGGACCGCTTGACCAGCCTGTATTGCCACTATAACCTATCAATTCTCCCCTTTTCACTTGCTGCCCGATAGCTACTGTAACGCCATCTTTCTTGAAGTGCAGGTAACTCGCTAAAGTGCCATCAGTATGGTATATCAACACATAATTTCCCAAGTCGGCAAAATCCTTAGTCGCACCGCCTTGTTCTGAATCTTTCTTCATACCTACTACTATGCCTTCGCGTGCGGCTACTATTTCAGTGCCTTCAGGCATAGAAAAGTCTATAGCATGGATTTTCTCATGAGAGAATTTGCCGAAGTAGCCTTGCGACATTTTGTAAGTGGCTTTGTCTAAAAACGGCAAACAATAGGCATAATCAGTTTGGTGACGTGCCTTTGTATAGTCCCCTAATGTATATCTATACAAGTACTTGAAATCGGTTTTACCTTTCGACTTTGGGGTAAGGGTGAGCAATAGTTTTTTCTTTTCTCCTTGTTTGATAACTGTTTTATAAGGCACAGCACTACTTGGCGTAAGATTTTTCAAGTCAGAAAACTCAAGCCAAATAGAGATAGGGGCAAGAAAGTCGTGCTCACCATATATCAAAAGTCTACCGTCATTGAGCCGTTCTGACGATATGCGTACTGCATCATCAGGAAGTTTTTGAGCGCACACGGGCAGGCAAGCCAATAAACCCATAAAAAGAAAGCAATTTTTGAGATTCATACAATTGATTGTAAAAAGGTTTTCGCAAAATTACTAAAAAATCAATACTTTAGTTAAGTGAGTATGCTGATTTGCAGAAAAAAAAAATCAAGTTATTGATAACCAACTAGTTAAAAAGTAAAAAACATCAACCTAATCCTGCAAATCTACATTGCGTACTTTGGTTGGCAATTTTTATGCTCGTAAAAAAACTTGCCTACCCAAAGGCAGGCAAGGTTATAGACATTAACTTAATATTAAATCTAATGCGCCGCTTAAAGCACATCCTGTTATGATGCTCCAAGATATCCAATCTTTAAATTCATTTTTCTTATGCAGCAAAAATAAAAGATGCAAAACAAAATGAATCATAAAAAAAATATTTAAGCCAAAAATCAGCGAGACATTTGTGTTTTTTTGTAATAACCCCACAAACAATAAACAAAACAAAGGGACATGCGCAAACATGAATACTTGAAATCCCCATTTGTCATCAAGCCAAGACAAGAGAGGCAAAATACGCCATTCTTTACATCTGATAGCATCCATTTCATGCATCAATATAAGGCTAAGACCTATGCAAAAGAATAAATGCTCCATAATTATTTTTTTAGGCTTTTTGATTTATCAAATCCCTTATGCGAAAATACATTTGATAAGTCAAATGCTTACACCCATTACAATGTTAGTTTTAGAACGCCTGAAAAGGTGGAAAGCTTTTTTGCGCCTTTTCAGGTCATTTATTTTCTAATACCAAAAGTTAAAAAGGAGCAGAAAAAAAGTGCTTTAATTTTCTAGGAGGTTTAAAAGTCCCCAATATAATTCGTGCGCTAAAAATGTGTTGTCCTAATACATCATTTTTGGTAATAAAATTATATCCATAAGTAAAACTTATAACGCCTATTCCTGTAATACCTATTTCGGGGCGTAATCCTACGTGCATCTTTTGAAAATTTGTACAAACAATGGCACTAAGTCCAACATCTAATATAATAAAGGTGATATGGTGTGATACTTTGGGGCATACCCAAAATTTTTTTTGATGGTCTATTAAAAATTCTGAAGAGGCTGAAATATAATAGTAGGGCATAGGTGCGCCAATTTCATCACTACAACTCCTTTTTTTATCATTTACCTTACAACGCCAACCTTTTGCCAAACCCAATTCAATAGAACTATTACGATAGCTATAATTGTAAGCTATCAAAGGTGCGTATGAACCATCTTTCCAAATTTTTTTAACGAAATTAAAGTAGGTTTCTTTATCCTGTGATTGAATTAATGGACAAAAAAACAAAGTAAATAATGCAACAATAATTAATTTTCTGTAATTCATATTTATTTTTGTAAAAAAACTTGCCTACCCAATAGGCAGGCAAGGCACTTTACTTTAATTCTTCAAAGCCTCCTCTAATGCTGCGATTTTCGCTTCAGCATCAGCCAATTTCTTGCGCTCGTTTTCGATGATTTCGGGCTTGGCGTTGGCTACAAATTTCTCGTTGCTGAGTTTTTTCAAGGTGCTTTCGCGGAAACCTTGCGCGTAGGCAAGTTCCTTCTCAAGTTCGGCTTTAGATTGTTGCGCGTCCGCTTCGTTCTCCTCAAAAGGCACAAAACACTCGTAATTTTTTACTACAAAACTCAATGCTTTGTCGGGTTTTTCTTCTGCAAAGGTAATGCTTGTGAGGTTGCCCAAACGCTGTATGTAGGCAAGGAAAGGGGCAAACTCCGTATTATCTGTGGTTTTGATTTGCAAAGTAAGTGCATCTCTCATAGGCGAAAGCCCTTTTTTGCTGCGCAAATTGCGTATTTGGATAATGAGTTCAAACGAAAGTTGTGCTTGCGTAATCAAACTTTCATTTGTTACCGCTTCAGGTTTCGGATAAGGGGCAATACAAATACTCTCGCCTGCCTTGCGTGGTTGGATATTTTGCCAAATTTCCTCTGTAATGAAAGGCATAAAGGGGTGTAAGACCTTCAATAGCTTTTCAAAAATATCTAACGTTTTTTGGTAAGTAGTCGCATCAACCACCCCTTGCCCCTCCTTAAAAGAATGCGGAGAGTCCTCCCCTTTGGGGAGGGTTTGGGTGGGGCTTGGTTTAATCATTTCGAGATACCATGAGCAGTAGTCGGTCCAAAACAAGTTATATAAATTGCTTAAGGCTTCTGATAGGCGGTATTTATTGATACTATCTTCTATTTCAGCAAAAACTTTATTGAACTTTGCCTCTATCCAAGCTACAGCTGTGGCGTGTTGGAAAGGTAAACTTGCATCAACTTTCCAACCTATCGCTTCATCTTTCAACAATCTGAAAGAGTTCCAGATTTTATTGGCAAAGTTTCGCCCTAAGGTGCAAAGCTCTGAATCGTGCGATTTGGGGTCATTCATAAATGCCTCTACATCTTCTACTTTTTGCGATTTCGGAACTTCTGTATCGAATAACAAATCATTGCCTGCCGCACTGCTACGCAATAGTCCAAAACGCACTCCGTCAGCACTATACATCTCTATCAAGCGCAAGGCTTCAGGCGAGTTACCCAACGATTTCGACATTTTTTTACCGTCTTTATCACGTATCAAGCCTGTGAAATATACATCTTTGAAGGGCAACTTGCCTGTAAATTCATAGCCTGCTATAATCATACGCGCCACCCAAAAGAAGATAATATCGAAGCCCGTAACGAGTACCGAAGTAGGATAATAATAATCAAAATCTTTACCTCCCGAACCAAGCGGGGGAAGCGTGCCTTTTTGTCCATCGGCAGGCGAGAACACCGAGATAGGCCAGAGCCACGAACTCGCCCACGTGTCGAGTACGTCTTCGTCTTGCCTAAGTTCAGCGGCTTCCTTACCAAATTTTGTTTTGTATTTTACTTTTGCTTCTGCTAAGTTTTTGGCTACTATGATATTTCCTTCGTTGTCATAATACGCAGGAATACGCTGTCCCCACCAAAGTTGGCGCGAAAGACACCAATCACGTACATTTTCCATCCAGCTTTTGTACATATTTTTGAACTTAGGTGGGTGAAATTGTATGGTGTCATTCATTACATTTTCGTAGGCAGGTTTGCTGATATCTTCCATTTTCAAAAACCATTGCATCGAGAGTTTGGGTTCTATTACCGCCAATGTACGCTCTGAAGTGCCTATTTGGTTTTTATATTCCTCTTCTTTTTCTAAAAGTCCTGCGGCTTTGATGTCTTTGATAATTTCTTTCCTACAAATAAACCTGTCCATACCTACATATTTCGGCACGCCACACGCTTCCGACATTTTGCCATCATCTGCTATAGTGTCAATCACCGCTAAATTATGTTTCAAGCCAATTTCGTAGTCATTGATGTCGTGGGCAGGCGTGATTTTGAGCGCGCCTGTTCCGAAGGTAGCATCCACATATTCGTCTGCAATGATAGGCACTTCGCGGTTGATAATAGGCACGATAACCGTCTTGCCTACCAAGTGCTTGTAACGCTCATCATGTGGATTAACACACACTGCCATATCGCCCAAAATGGTTTCGGGGCGTACTGTGGCGACTGTAATGCTATAATCTCCTTGTGGACTTACGTATTTTACAAAATATAACTTGGCATTATTTTCTTTAAAAATCACTTCATCATCAGAGATGGCTGTCTTGCCTACAGGGTCCCAGTTTACCATACGGATACCGCGATAGATGAGTTCTTTTTCGTATAAGTGTATGAAGGCATCAATCACCGATTCCGAAAGATTGTCTTCCATTGTGAAGCGCGTACGCGACCAATCACAAGAAGCCCCAAGTTTTTGGAGTTGATGCAAGATGATACCACCGTATTTTTCCTTCCATTCGAAGGCATATTTCAAAAACTCCTCACGAGAAATATCTTTTTTCTCAATGCCTTTTTCCTTGAGCATTGCCACGACCTTTGCCTCTGTAGCTATGGCAGCGTGGTCAGTCCCTGGCACCCAACAAGCATTTTTGCCTTGCATACGCGCCCTGCGGATAAGCGCATCTTGAATAGTATTGTTCAAGAGGTGTCCCATGTGCAGTACGCCTGTTACATTTGGAGGAGGGATAACAATGGTAAACGGTTCGCGTTCATCGGGTTTTGATTCGAAGAACTTATGTTCGAGCCAATATTGATACCATTTGTTTTCGGTGTCAGCAGGATTATAGGTCTTTGAGATTTCCATAGTAGAAGGTATGAGGTTTGAAGTACGAAGTACGATTTTTTTTCGAAATCGACTCGTTTTTTTTGAAAGGCTACAAAGTGCAAAGGTAGCGTTTTTTTGCGAAAAGCCTATTACCCAAAAAGTGCGTTTTTATCGTTCTTTGTAGCTCAATAGCCCCATTTCTTTCAGTTTTTCGGGAATAAGTATATCTTTAGGTGTACCAAAAACATAAATTTTTATGTTTTTAAGCTTACAAAATTCTTCAGGAATATATTTTAAAGGGTTGTTTTGCAAAATTAAATGTTTTAAATTTTGTAATTGCCCCATTCCATCGGGTAAACTTTGAAGCTGGTTATCCCCCAAAGCCACCCAACTCAAATTTTCCAGTTGCTCTATTTCAGTGGGTAGGTTTTGGAGTTGATTACGATATAAATTTAACTCATTTAACATCTGTAACTTCCCTATTTCAGCAG
>JAYTNK010000005.1:0-8804 GCA_043748375.1 Cytophagales bacterium | reverse complement strand
TTGTTGAATGACGATTTGTGAACGAAAAACGAGATTTTTCGCTTCGCTCAAAATGACAAACTTCTCTTTTCACTTAAAAAAATACAGAAGAAAAAAAATACATACACAAAACATTTGGCTTCTATACCAAATCATTTCATCAAATGAACTGCTTGGTTGACGGTTTGTTGTTGTTTGTTTTTACATTGATTTGTTAGCTTGTAAGATATCTTCTAAAATTGCTGCGTATTTTGCCTTAAAATAATACAGAAAGATAAATTTTGTAAAACATCAAATAAAATAGGTAACTTTGCGCGTAAGTCAAGAGAGCGTAAGGCTTCTCAGAAAAGAGATAGGTTTAGCATCAGAAGGGTGGTTTTTGTTTTTGGAAATTCAAAATCACACCTTATTTGGCAGACATATTGTAAGTAATAACCATTAACCGAAAAGCACGTGATACAAGTTACGATTGACAAAAACTCTGGCTACTGTTTTGGCGTAGAATATGCTATTCAAATGGCAGAAGATGAATTGAACGACTCCCAAATGTTATACTGCCTTGGCGATATAGTACACAACGACATGGAAGTCCAACGCCTCAACAAAAGAGGTCTGAAAATTATCACTCATGAAGACTTAAAAGAACTGCATGATTGCAAAGTACTTATTCGTGCGCATGGCGAGCCTCCCGAAACCTATCAATTAGCCCTCAAAAATAATATTGAGCTAATAGATGCCTCATGCCCCGTAGTGCTAAAACTGCAAAACCGAGTGAAAAATGCCTATGACCAAGCTGTTGTAAAAAATGGGCAGATTGTTATTTATGGGAAAGAGGGACACGCCGAAGTGCTAGGATTGGTAGGGCAAACTAATCAAGAAGCGATTATTGTTTCAGGCAAGGAGGATATGCACAAAATTGACTTCTCGCGTCCTATAACATTTTTTAGCCAAACGACTAAAAGTACAGAGGGTTTTTACAAAATGAAAGCCTTGATAGAAAATGAATTACAAGAGGCGGATAATCTTATTGAACTTGATGCGAATGATAGCATTTGCAGGCAAGTTTCGAATCGAGAACCGCAATTAGAAAAATTTTCACAACTGCATGAGGTTATTTTGTTTGTGAGCGGTAAAAAAAGTTCAAATGGAAAGGCATTATATACCGTTTGCCAAAAATTTAACCCTAAGAGCTACTTCATAGAAAATGAAATAGAAATAGAGGCTTCATGGCTTCAAGATGTGCAGACTGTTGGTATTTGTGGCGCAACTTCTACCCCTATGTGGCTCATGGAAAAAGTAGCTACATTTGTACGTGAAACATCTTTTACAAGCTAAAAAGATGATTGAATAACTGATATGCTTAGATTTAAGCTTTGTTGGTACAAAAAACTGATTATCAATATTTCACAAATATAAAACTACATATAGTTTATTAATTAAGCAACTTGCCTACGTAGGCAAGTTGCTCATTATTTTGAACACTATTTGAAAGCTACTACCTTACACGCTCAAGATATGTGCCTGCACGTGGGTCTATTTTTATTTTAGTACCTGCATCTACAAATAAAGGCACTCGCACCTCTGCGCCCGTTTCCACTGTGGCAGGTTTAAGGGTGTTTGTAGCAGTGTCACCTTTTATGCCTGGCTCGGTATAGGTTACCATCAGTTCTACTGCATTAGGCATCTCAGCCAAAATAGGGTTTTCATTCGAGTCAAAACTGACTAACAAAATCATATCCTCTTTTAAGAATCGTCCTGCTTCGCCGAGCATAGCTGTAGGCAACATAATTTGCTCGTAGGTTTCATTGTTCATCAATACCAAATTCTCGCCTTCACGATAAATATATTGGAGTTCGTGTACTTCTACACGCTCAAGGTCTATTTTTTCACCAGAGCGGAAGCGTGTTTGTATGAGGTTGCCCGTTCTTAAGTTGCGCAATTTCACATGATACATAGCAGGGGCTTTGTTGGGTGTGATGTGTTCCCACTCCATTACTTGCCCTAATGTGCCTTCTATCCAAATGAATGCGCCTTTTGAAATGTCTGCTGTACTAGCCATAACGATTTTATAGGTTTGTATTATCAAAGTGCAAAATTAGCGTATTTTTATCGAAACCCCAATTTAAGTGATACACCTGCTAAGGTCTGTCCAGCTATATTTTCACTATATGGCGCAAAACGCAAGGTCAGTTTGTTATCTACATTAAAACTTTTGAGATGCGCCTCTACAAAAGCATCTAAAACATTTAATCCGTATGCACCAATAGAAAGAATTATGAGTAAATCACGGTTATGTTGAAATTCTTTCATACCTCTACGCACTACGTCTATAGATGTTATACGTGAGTATGGGTCTTGTTCTTTTGGTAGATTATAAAGTTTAGCAAGATAGGACTTGCGATAAGTTAAATGTTGTCGATTGTTGTAGCGAATAAAAAAACCGAGGGTTGCTCCGCCCACTACAAGCAAAGGGACTTTCCAATACCCATTTTTTTTATTGTAAATCTGTCCCAAACCAGGCAATACAGCCGAATACAAGGCGGCGCGAGATGGTGAATGTAGGGTAGGCAATGAGTCTAACGCCCCACTTGTTATTTTGGTATCATTGGTTTGAGCTTTTGCAAACGCAGTGAAAAGAAACGAAAAAAGTACTACACAAAAATAATATCGCATGATGTTAGAAGTTTTTTATAAAAAAATAGGACGATTACATAAAATACTTTATTTTGGTGCTTCAAAGTTACACGATTTGCGTTATTATTGCAAAGAGATTACCAATAATCAAAGTAAGCACTCCATATAAAGCTGATAATCAGTATATTAATAAATTTTTAATAAAAAATAAATCTTTCAAACGCCATGATAAAACAATTTTGCTGTTTAGTAGCTTTGGCTACAATGCTTTGGTCATGTGGCGGAAGCAGCAGCACGAAACAATCAAACGAAGGTGGGAAAAAAGTATTCCGCTATAATCAAACGGGAGGGCTTACACATCTTGACCCCGCTTATGCCAATATCAGGTCAAACATTTGGGCAACCTCTCAAATGTATAATGGCTTGTTTGGATTTAGCAAAACGCTAGACCCGCACCCCGAACTTGTATCGCAATGGGAGGTTTCGGAAGATGGCAAAGTCTATACTTTCACTATAAAGCCAGATGTGCGTTTTCATGACAATGCTTGCTTTAATGGTGGACGCGGACGCGAATTAGTAGCTGAAGACTTTGTCTATTCATTTAAACGCATCTTGAAAGAGGGGACAGGTGCGTGGATATTTGCTGATAAAGTGATTACAAACGCCGATGGCTCGCCTTCTGATACGTGTTTTAAAACCGTAGACTCACGTCATTTCAAAATATATTTGAAGCGTAGATTTGCAGCTTTCTTGCATATTTTGGCTATGCCTTATTGTTTCGCAGTACCCAAAGAAGCAGTAGAAAAATACGGTAAAGACTTTCGCGCCAACCCAGTTGGAACAGGCCCTTTCATGTTTAAAAAATGGGACGAAGGACAAAAACTTATCCTTGCCAAAAATGACCACTATTGGGAAAAAGATGCTAAACACACCCCGCTTCCCTATATAGATGCCGTAGAAATTTCATTTGTAGAAGACCGCAATACCGAATACTTAGAGTTTGATGGTGGAAACTTACACTTCCTTTGCAATCTTGCCGAAACTTCTCGTGACCAAATTCTTGAAAAGAACGGGCAAATTAGAGAAAAAGTAGCCAATAAATTCTCGGTACACAAAATCCCATACCTGAATACAGAATATGTAGGCTTTTTGCTTGAAGGAGATGAAAAATCTAATCCTTTGATGAACATCAAAGTACGTCAAGCTCTTAGCCATGCTATTAATCGCAAAGAATTGATTTCGTTCCGCCGTAATGGATTAGGTATGCCTGCTGATTATGGTTTCGTTCCCTTTGCCTTGCCTTCTTTTGATAGCACACGTGTCAAAGGGTGTGCCTATAATCCTAAAAAAGCCCAAGAGTTATTAAAAGAAGCAGGGTTCCCCGAAGGTAAAGGCTTGCCTGCTATTAAACTTTACACGTATCCTTCTGACAAAGAGGTAGCAGAGCAATTACAAAACGACTGGAAAGAGATTGGCGTTAAAGTTGAATTGGAGTCTAATCAATTTGCTACACACCGCAAGATGGTTGGCGATGGCAAAGCAACCTTATTCAGAGGGTCTTGGCTTGGCGATTATCCAGATGCAGAAAATTATTTGGCACTTGGATATAGTAAAAACTTCTCTCCTAACGGGCCTAATTTTTTCCGCTTCAAAAATGTAGAATACGACAAACTATTTGAGGAGGCACACGCCTCTGATAACTTGTTCACAAGATATGATGACTATCTAAAAATGGATCAAATTCTTATGGACAATGCTGTTTTGTTGCCATTGTATTATGATGAAATTATCCAACTCAAACAACCTTATGTTACTGGATTAGAAATAAATGCCATGAACAATCTTATATTGAAAAATGTAGATTTCAAAAATAAGGAAGCTAAATAACCAACATTCCAAAATATAAAGCCCTTGCCTGCCGTAGTGCAGACAAGGGCTTTTTATGTTAGTAACAGGCTTGCCTGCGAATAAGACAAAAAGTCTTAACATCAAAATGCCATAAATATTGCTTAAAACTATCCCAATATTTCTTCTCCTCCAATAATATTATTAATGGAGGATAATGGCAAACGTATCGTTACTTACGTTTGTACTTTTTGGGAATATCGAAAGGGAGTTCTAAGCTGTGATAGCTAAATTTCACATCTTTATAAACCATTTTCATTTCGCTTATCTCAATTTCACGAGTCGTTTTATTTCGAAAAGTAATAGTCGCGAAGTTGTTGTGGGCAAACGAATTATCGCCATGTGTTTGAAAGTTTTGGTACAATAAACTCAACACATTATTGGTTTTTAGGTCTTTCAAATCTAATTGATGGAGTTTTTTCGTAATCTCATTTACTACATTTGTGATAGCAATCCCATCTCGTTCTTGGGTTATTTTTAGCATACCACTCTCGGCTTGCGCGGCGGCGGCTTCATACTCAGGGATAGGCATATCGGCAAATAAAACAGCCTGAAGCATAGAAAAGTTAAGCCTGAAGTTTAATATTTTTTCTAAGGTATCAAATTTTGCAACGGTATAACTATCCTCCAAGTAATTGATGATGCGCACAGAATCGGGCGTAATCAATACCCTCGCCCCGCTAATCCCCATTTTGGTAAAATGCATCCATATCAGGCTGTCCTTACGCACGCGTAGGTTTATTGTAAAGCCTACATTGTTTTTGCTATCTTTCCAATCTGCTTTGCATGTGGCTTTTAGATAACGAAAGTCCTTGCCTACATGGGCAGAAGGTTCAGTTTTCACCTCATTCTTGGTGATTTCCTTTGCCTTCTCGGTAGGCAAGGTGCTAATAGGGGTACGTTTACACGCTGCAAAAAGCAATAAAACAAGTATAAAAAAACTGTAACGCATATCTTAAGAACAAACGAAAGTATAAAATTAACTAAAAAATGAACCTAATATTGGGTAGGCAAGTCTTTTAAACTTGCCTACACGATATCAAATCCTGTGAAGCGTTGAAGCACCTGTGGCACGCGAATATGTCCATCAGCTTGCTGATTGTTTTCCAAGAGTGAAGCCAAAATACGAGGCAAGGCTAACGCGCTACCATTGAGCGTATGAGCAAGCGTGTTCCGCTTATTGGCATCACGATAGCGAAGTTTCAAACGGTTTGCTTGAAATGCCTCAAAATTACTGACAGAGCTAACCTCAAGCCATCTTTTTTGCGCTGCAGAATAGACTTCTAAATCGTAGGTAAGTGCGGAAGTGAATCCCATGTCGCCACCACACAAGCGCAAGACGCGATACGGTAGTTCTAACTTTTGCAATAAACTTTCAACATACAAACGCATTTCCTCAAGTGTAGCGTATGATTTTTCGGGATGTTGTATTTGTACAATTTCTATTTTATCAAATTGATGCAAGCGATTTAAACCTCTTACATGAGCGCCCCAGCTGCCAGATTCTCGGCGGAAACAAGCTGTATAGCCTGCATTTTTAATAGGGAAATCTTTTTCCTCCAAAATTACATCGCGATACAAATTGGTAATAGGTACTTCGGCTGTTGGTATTAAAAATAGGTCGTCTTTGGCATCATGATACATTTGCCCATCTTTATCGGGCAGTTGCCCTGTGCCAAAACCTGACTCGCGATTTATCAAAAGTGGTGGCATAATTTCAGTATAGCCAGCCTTATCTGCTTCATCAAGGAAGAAGTTGATAAGGGCGCGTTGCAATTTTGCACCTTTTCCTTTATAGACAGGGAAGCCTGCACCTGTAATCTTATTGCCCAATTCAAAGTCAATAATATCTAAACGTTGAATTAAATCCCAATGAGGTACTGCACTATCGGGTAGGGTAGGCAAGGTGGCAACCTCGAAAAGTATTTCGTTATCTTCTGCACCCTTGCCTGCTTTTACAGACTCATGTGGTACATTGGGCAACAAGACCATTACGTCAAATAATGCTTGCTCTACTGCTTTTAAGGTATCTTCAAGCTCTTTTGTTTGGGCTTTAAGCGCAGCAGTAGCGGTGCGTGCTTCTGCTGCCTCTTCTTTTTTACCCGCTTTCATAAGTTCTCCAATCGCTTTGGCGCGGAGGTTCATATCTGCGTTGGTGTTGTCCAAAGTGGTTTGGGTTTCTCTTCTTTTTATATCAATTTCGATAGCTTTATCTACAAGCGTTTCGGCTTGTGCGAAATGCCTTTTTTGCAAACCTGTGAGTACGAGTTCTTTTTGGTCGCGCAGTTGTTCGATGCGAAGCATAAGTAAAGGGAGTAATTTTATATGCAAAGATAGCAAAAAAAGCTATACATCAAAAAAGCCTGCAAAACCATGTTCTTATTGGTTTTTACAAAGTTGGTATGTAATAGGTTCAATTTGCCACTTGCCTCCCAAATAATAGAATAAGACAATGTGTCCTACTCGAAGAATATTACTCGCCTACGTGGACAAGTATGGATACGGTTTTTAGAACTCGCATTAAATAATGTGCAGTCTAAATTCTATTTGTTAATTATTCTGCAACCGTAGCTAAAACTTGCTGATACTTTTGCTCAAAAAGAGTCGTAATTGGATTAGTACAACATTGTAATACCGCTCAGGTTGAATAATGGAAAATTATTTTTATAAAGTAAATCAAAAATAGTCATACTTTCAAATAAATAAAAAAAACAGCTTGTTTATGTTTTTACACACAAACAAACTGTTTTTAGATATATAACAAAGCTATTGCTTACAAACTATTAAAAAGAAAACTTAAGATCCATCAAAAAATTACGCTTGTCCATACGATAATCAAATGCATGAGGCAGTCTTCTAATCAAATAATTTTTAGTATTCAAAACATTATTTATCCAAACACCCACCTCTATACCTTTTGAGATAGTAATATTTGTTTTTAAGTCTAACCGAAACCATGCAGGTAAGACCTCAGGACGATAAAGATAAGTATTATCATAAATATAATTGCTTTTATCACTAGAACGCCTATACACTTTGTTTTGATATTGCATATTTAAAGAAACATAAAAACGCTTCGTATGATAGCTTACACCCGCCTTAGCACTATGCGTAGGCAAGGACGTAACACGACTTGACTTCGTCAAAAATAACGTGTCTTGAACAGTTTCGCGCAATAACTTAACAAAACTATAATTCAAGAAACCTGACCAATGCGAAGAATTAAACAATAACTCACTCTCAAAACCCGCATTATTTAGCGTATAAAGATTGCGAATAATATCATCTGAATAATCTATTTGATTCTCAAATATGGTATAAAAAATATTGCTACGCGAAGTTAAAGCACCATTGATATGCCAATCACCTTGTAACTCAAAAGACGTAATAAACTCTGGTTTAAGCCCCCGAAAATTTGACGTAAATAAATAACTATTTATACCAAACAACTCTCCCATAGAAGGAGTACGAAACGCCTTGCCTGCCATAGCCTTAAACGTAAGGTTTTCGTGTGCATTAAACACTAAACTTAAACGTGGACTAAATTGATGAAAAGACTTCCGCTCTACGCTTTGCAACGAATCGGGTAAATCTACAGGCAAGTAACGCAAAAGCTGCGCATCATAGCGTAAACCTATCGTAGCTTGCAAGCGATTGAACCAACGCGGCGAAACATATTGCACAAATATACTCGTATTTAAAACAGGACGGTTTTGTATCCACGCCATGCTGGAGTTTTGTGCTAACATTTTATTGTTAGGATTAGTAACGATACTGTCTAAAGAAAAATTGACATTTGCATAATGCGCCTCATCACCTTTATAAGAAAGCAAAGTATTTTCAACCCCTAATAAAATATTAGATTCTTCTGATACCTGATAATTCCATTGCGCCCGCGTAAAAACATCTTGCAAATTCGTTTTCAAATGCTCTGTCATGCCTAAAGGGAATTGCCCACCATTAAAAGTTAAACTGTCAGGCATAATCCTTGCATTCCAATCTATTTCGCTTTTTTGATAGCGCACCACATACTCTTGTTGGATTTTTTTATTTTTGGCTGGCGAGTTGTAACGCAATACTGCCAATTGACGTGCATTATGCATACTCTCCGACTGATCGGGTGCGTAAGAAAAGAAACCTATTCCATTCCCAAAGCTCCATTGTTTGTTGTGAAATTGAAATGAAAACCCTTTAAATATATCTCTACCCTCTAATTTTAAAAATACATAATTGCTTGTGCGTTTATCATTAAAAGGATATTCACGTTGTTTGCCTACTGAATCTAA
>JAYTNK010000004.1:0-6364 GCA_043748375.1 Cytophagales bacterium | reverse complement strand
CAACGAGATGCTTCACTACGTTCAGCATGACAAATGCGCTATCACTAAAAATAATACAGAAGGAAAAAAATTATGAACATGAAAAAAACAACCTTTATTTTGTGCTTTTTCTTACCATTTTTAGCACATTTTCAAAATAATATTTGGGCAAAAGCTTGCAAAATTTGACAGTTTGTGTTCTAAAAATGAATGACAAATTTCAATCTCGACTCAAAACATCAATCATTCATTTTTCGACACCTGAAAATAACGAACCAAGCGCGTCTTTTTCAGGTGTCGAAAAACGCTGAATGAAAAAGTGTGTTGATAGTATAGACTTAACAGCGTTTTTAGAACACCTGAAAAAGCGAAACAAAGTATTTTTTAGCATTTACTTTAAACCGTATTACCGCAATAACTTTCCAAGAATCAAAAAAAATAAATCATGAAAACAATTAAATTATTATTTTTTGTATGTGTTGTGTTTGCCTTGAAAGGCTATTCACAGAATTGTATTGACACAATATCCCTAAAAGGTTATTATATTTCGGAAATCTATCATGATGATTTTAAAATAAAAAAAGCAGATGATAATCCAAATGTAACTCTTATCCAAATAGATGGGCGTTCTTTTAAGCATTTCATACCATACGACAGTATTAGCAGTAAAAAGCCTTTATCATATTGGCTGGAGAATATTTCAAAGAAAAAGGATTATTTTTTCTTATTTTCAATCGATAAGATAGATATTAAATTCCTCAACAATGAGTGTTATCTTGAAAATCAAGGTTTTCTGTCAAAACTTAATTTTTCTCCTTTCTCTGTGGATTTGAAAACCTCTTATCGATTGAAAGGCATCAAACATATTTCGTTTAAAGTATGTTATGTTGATGCTTCATGGGTTAAGTTAATCATGAAAAATACTAACCAAAATAGACGAATGACTAGCTCAAAACTTGTTCATAGGAATGCTGATTTAAACAGTAAATATCTGAAGCTATTTGCTTTCTACAAACTTAGAAATTTTTATGCGCAACCTTATGTTCAAGACATTAATCTTGAAATTTGGAAGGAATAATTTTCTAAGGTAAATGCTTCTGCTTGGCGTATGGAAGTCCTTGCCTGTAGCGAAAGACCATAAAATAACGGCTTCTGTGTATGGTTTTCTGCCATTGTTGGTATTTTGGAAAATGGTTGTAATTTTGTTCTATAGCTACATTTCTTTATCCCCCACTGTTCCAAGTTTGTTTTGCTAAATACCTAAATTACTGTTTCAAGTTTAAGCGAAGCGTAACTTGGAACTTTCTATGGTGCAAGCAAAACAACTACCATGCTAAAACCGCTACAAAATTATAATCTTTTTTGCACCACACCAAAACCCAATACAAAAGCACGTTTTATTGCTTTCTGTATTAATTTTAGTACAGTTTATTCTGTTGTTATCGCAACAGGCAAGTTAAAAACTTGCCCCATAGAAAGTTCCAAGTCTGTTTAACTAAACTTGAAATATTTAATAGTTTATTTTTATAAGATAAACTTGGAACAGTGGGGCTTTTTGTCCAAATTTAGAACAGACAAATGATTGCATATTTCTACTTTTGCAAGGTCAGTTAGTTGTTGATTAGTAGAAAAATGGTCTATAAAATTTTTGAATAATACTTCCACTTTAAATGATTTTTTGTACGTTGTGTTTGTTCTGCTACCATTGCTTATAATGGCTATGTATTAGCGATGTTTCGTCATGAAAATTGCAACGAAATATAAGCACAAAAGATGCCCAAAATGGTCAAGTTGTTTTTTTACTTGTTCCTTATCTCAAAATCGTAACACGTCCCTGTAATTTTTCTAACTTTTCAGGTGTAAGCGGATTTGCATAACTGACTGTCCAAACGTACACACCCGCAGGGGCAGACTTGCCTCCTACATTGCCATCCCACATCTTATTTTGGTTGTTAGAGATGAACACAAGCTCACCCCAACGATTGTACACCCGCAAATCTAATTTTGTAAAATCCTCTCCAAATATTTCCCAAACATCATTTTTCCCATCTCCATTGGGCGTGAAGGCGGTAGGCAAGGATAGTTTTGTTTCACATTTCACTTTGACTTTGAAGGTAAAATCTCTAAGCGGACAGCCTAAAGCACTTTCTATGAGTACTTTGTAAATGCCTGAATCTTCTGTTCCACGCAAAGTGATGAAGCGTGTTTTTGCGCCATTCGACCACTTGTATTGCAGTTGTCCATTCGTGGCGATAAGGGTTTGTTCTTCTGCTAAAGTAATCGCTTCTAAGCGTTCTCCTCCCGCTTGGGCGGGGCAGAGGGCTACCTCAAAATTGGTTTGTATGAAAGAGGTAGAGAAAATGATCCTTACGTTTTTTGAAATGCTATTGGCGCAACCTTGTGGGCTGATGTAGTCATACTCAACCGTTACATCATCACCTACTGCAAAATCCGCAGGATTTAAGGTTGTGCTGGGTACGCCATTCAGCGTGAATGTACCGCCTGAAGGATTTGCCTGCAAAACAAGTGGACTTGCCTGCGAGCAATACTCATCAGGTACGTTCGCGAAGCTAAGGGTAGGCAAGGGCAATATTTCTATTTCCTGTGTGGTGGTTTTGGTGCAATTTTGTGTATTGACTATAGTATAACTGACTATGTGCTTGCCTGCCCCCAACGCTTGCGGGTCTAAAGTAGAGGCATTTTGGTTGTTGATTTGGAAATTTCCGCCTGCGGGATTTCCGTTCAATCCCAAACTTGCCTGCGAAATGCAGTAAAAGTTATTCAAACCCACTATTTCGGCGGTAGGCAAGGGCGTTATCAATACGTCTTGTGAGGTTATTTTGCTACAACCTTCCGCATTGGTAAAAGTATAGCCCACTGTATAATTCCCTGCCCCCAACGCTACAGGGTTGAATTGAGTAGCCACACCGCCATTGATAGTAAAATTCCCGCCTGTGGGCATTCCTATAAGCGTAAAAGATGCTATATCAGCACAATAAGCTGTATTCAAGCCTACTATAGCGGGGGCAGGCAAGGCATTCACGACTGTAGTTTTAGAGGTGGAAATCGTACAACCTGCCAATTCGTAAGTAATCGTATAATTGCCCACACCCAAAACTGAGGGGTTAAAAGTAGTCGCGATATTGCCATTTACTTTAAAAATGCCTCCATTAGGCGAGCCTACTAAAGGAATAGCAGGTACATTTTCGCAAAATTTTGGGCTAATGGCAAAATCGAGTTTAGTAGCCAATCGGATTTGTTTGGTGGTTGTCGTATTTTGTATGGAAGGGTCTGTAGCCAAGCCTCCAAATTCTATGTAATAACCAAATATATTGTTATCATTGAATTTATAATCATTCCAACGTCCATTTTCTAAAATGTGTGCAAAACTTTCGTTGCTATTTTGGAAGTTATTAGGCTCGCCTGCCTCCCAGTTATTGTAAAATCCGCCTATCGGTATGCCATTTGCCAAACCTTGCCAAAACCGCGTGCCTGCTTCGGGACCCGTAACCCAATACCACTGCCCTTCACCATTGGGCGAATACGTACCTGTGAAAGCGGCATCATCACTTGCCCCAATCCAGCCTCGCCGTCCAATAGAATTGAACGCAAAATTATTTTCTGTAACACACATAATAGTAGCCAAGTAGCCCTTCAGCCCAAAATAATTTTGCCCTTCTGCCGCTAATTTAGCGTTCTGCCACGTGATTCGAGAGGCGGAAACAAATTTATAGAAATGGGCATCTGTACTTCCACAGGGATACAAAGGCAGGGCATCGCCTGCTGTAAAATTGATGGTGCGCGTAGCCCCATAGTTGGGCGTTACACTGATATTTTGGTATTGAATACTTCGAAAAATTTGCTGATATTGGACTGTAGTGGCATTGCCTACCAACGCAAGTACACCTGTAGCGACATTGAAAGTGCCTGTAACCCCAAACAAAGGTATCGGGTAAATCAATCTATCTTGCGCACTATTATAGCCTGCTCCAAAATTCACTATCGCGCCTGTCATGGGTGTTGCGCCTGCTACAGTCATATTGGCATCAACGCTTACATTCGTCCCTGCCCAGCAAGTCGCGCCTGCGGTACTTGTGAGGGTAGGCGGTTCTGTGATGTTGATGGTTTTGGAGAGTATATTCGTACAACCGTTTACAGTAGCCGTTTGCACCAAAGTATGCGTACCCGCCCCCCACGTGCTTGGGAGAAACTCGATTACAGGCGTTCCGTTCATCGTATAGGTACTGCCCGCAGGCAAGCCTGTGATAGTAAAACCTGTTTGTGTACTGCCATAGGAAAGGTTCACATTATTGGAGAGGGTAGGCAAGGGGTTTATCAGGACGTTCAAAGTCGTGCTGGCAAGGCAACCATTGGCATCTAAAAAATTGTATTTCACAACTTTATTTCCCAATCCTAAAACAGAAGGATTGAATTGGCTAAAACTTGCATTATCTATCGTAAAATTACCACCTGAAGGCGTAGCAGAAAGCGTTACAGCAGGCGAATTGAGGCAGTAACTACTCGCCAACGCGATAGTAGCTGTAGCCAAACTTGCCTGCACTGTGCCTGTTACAGCTAAATTTTGAGAAGTCGCGCCTGTAGAACTCAAGACTACATTACCGTTGTAAGTACCTAAAGCCAATCCTGCTTTGAGGCGAATATAGACTGTAGTAGGCAAGACTGTCCCGCAATTTGGCGTTATATTCAAAGAACTGCTATAAGTTCCGCCAAAAGTAAGCGAGATTTCATAGCCTATAGGGGCTGTTGCGACTAAATTTGCCGAAAGATTTTCGCCTTTTACTTGGAAAGTTTGTGGCGGGGAGGCAAGACAGGTAGCTATGAATGGATTGAGGATAGTGGGTGTGGGTTCGAAGAAAACATTAGTATTCAAAGTTGTACTACCCAATGTGTACTTAGCTATAAATATATCGTCCGCCAATGCCGTAAGTTCTAAAGGTGTTCCAACATTGGGGTTGAAGTTTACCGTATCATAAAAAAAACCTGTCAAGAGTATATTATCAGCTTGTAAGGATATGCCAAAAGCTGTATCTAAAGAAGTTCCTCCTATACGCCTTACCCACGATAAGTTACCATCTTTATCTAATTTTTGTATAAAAATATCATTAAAGCCATTGGAGGTAAGCGCAGCCACGCCTGCGTTTGGGTCAAAATCTACACTACTTTTAAAAGCACCTGTAGTATATATGTTTTCGCAATTATCTAATACAATGTCCCAAATATATTCTTCATCAATACCACCCATAGTTTTTACCCAAATCAAATTACCACTGCTATTCAATTTCAATAAAAACACATCAAAATTACCCGCAGAAGCTATATTTGTAACACCTGCATTGGGGTCAAAATCTACAGTTTCCATAAAATGACCACTCACATATAAATCGCCTGACAATCCTATACAGACTTTGGTGGAGAATGCAGTGGCGTTCCCTCCTATTTTTTTTACCCAAATATATTCACCATTGCTGTTTAGTTTTAGAATAAAAGCGTCTTGTAATCCACTTGATGTTATGTTTACTATTCCTGCATTGGGGTCAAAATCTGTAGTCCCTTGAAAATATCCAGTCAAAATAATATTCCCTGAAGTTTCTAAAGCTATGCTAACTCCTGACTCAAAACTATTGCCTCCTATCTTTTTTGCCCAAATAAAATTGCCACTTATATCTAATTTTTGTAGAAATCCGCCAGCAGCTGAGCCTGAAACTGTCATATTGAATATGCTTGTATTGGGGTCAAAATCTACAGTGGCTTGAAAATATCCTGTAAGGTATATATTTCCAACATTGTCCAACAACATATCACCAGCAAACTCAACCCCACTTCCACCAAATGTCTTTCCCCAAATCAAATTGCCATTGCTGTCTAATTTTAGCACAAAAATATCTTTGTTACCATTTGAAGTGGCATTTACTGTACCCGCGTTGGGGTCAAGGTCGATATTGCCTTGAAAAGTACCCATTACATACACATTGCCTGCACCATCTAATTGAATACGTATTCCATCACTTGTGAGTGTGCCACCTATATTTTTTGCCCAAATAAGGTTGCCATTCACATCTAATTTTTGAATAAAGGCATCTATAATACCCGTTGAAGTTAATAGTAAAACGCCTGCATTTGGGTCGAAGTCTGCCGTTCCTATGAAATACCCTGTAGTATATACATTGCCCAAAGCGTCTGTAAAAACATCTTTTCCTTGGTCAGTGTTATTCCCAAACCCACCTATCTTTTTCGCCCATGCAAGGCTTGTCTGCGCCCAAGCCGTATTGCAGGCAAGACAAACAAAAAACAATACAAAAACAAGCTTTTTCATAAATTATCACGTTTTGGTTGATTTTTTTTACAAAAATAAGGCTTTTTATTC
>JAYTNK010000003.1:0-2062 GCA_043748375.1 Cytophagales bacterium | reverse complement strand
TCTACAGGTAAAAGTAACCTCAAGGATATGCAAAACATGGATAATACTATAGACGGCTACATACAAAAAGAAGGCGTAAATAACAAAAAAACGATACGCGGTTTAGAAGAAGTAGAAGACCAAATGAAAGTGCTTTTTGATGGATATAGCCTTGAACGTCAGGCAGAAATGGTGCTTGAATTGGTGAAAAATGAAAAAACAGGGGCTGATGAAGAAATCCAAGAAATGGACAAAATGTATGCTACTCAAGACATAGAAGCACTTTTTGACATGACTCAAAAAATGGCTACGCCTGAAGAAACACAAATGCTACTCACTGACCGCAATAACAAATGGATGCCCCAGCTCGAAAAAATGTTGGCAGGCAAGCAAAAAATATTCGTGGCAGTGGGTGCAGGGCATTTGGCAGGCAAGGTGGGTATTTTGACGCAACTTCAGGCCAAAGGCTATACTGTAAAACCTATCAAGATTGAAGTAAAATAAAGATGTTTTTTTTATTAAAATAAAAAGAGTACATTTGCGCTGTAAATAATAGTTGTTAGGCTTTTCGCTTTGCAATTAAAAATGGTCTTTATTTTGCAATACTTTTATTTGCATCATTTTTTGATAAATGCCTTGATGAAAAACCTGTCTTATTTTCTTTTCTTTGCTTTCTTTTGCCTTTTTGCCCAAAGTACATTCGGGCAGAAGAAGGCTATAGATAGCCTTACCAACTTGCTTGAGGCAGAGCTAATAGACACTTTAAAAATAAAGCACTTAGACGCATTAGCAGGAATTTATAGAGGCGGAAATCTAAAAGAACAACGCAAATGTGCAGATAGGATGTTGGAATTAGCACAAATTAACAAACGAAATAAAGATGAATTTCAGGCGTATGGGCATCTTATCAACCATTATCGCTCCTTAGGTATCGCAGGCAAGTGCATTGAATATGCCCAAAACAGATTGCAAATCGCCCAAAAAATAAAAAACCTTAAATTAGAAGCAATGGCTTATAATGACTTTGGAAACATTTACGCAAACAATCTCAATCAATATGAAAAAGCCTTAAAATATTTTAAAAAAACACTCCAAATACAACTCCAAAATAATTATACGGACAGACTACCCATGACTTACAATAATGTAGCGGACGTATTCAATAAAATGAATAATCATGCAGACAGTGCTTTATTTTATATTGATAAGTCCATTACCTTATTGGAAAGTGAGAAAACAAAAAGATTACAAAATTTAAGTATTTCTTATGGTACAAAAGGAGAGATTTACGCAGGGCTGAAACGTTGGGTAGAGGCTAAAAAATTCATATTTAAATCCTTACAAATTACCAATCAGTTACAAGATTATAGCTCAAACCCTTATTTTTACAACTACTTGGGGCGTATTTATGAAGAAACAAATCAAATGGACAGTGCTTTGATAGCATACCAACAATCTATAGTGGCTTACCAAAAGTATAATATCAAAGAAGATATTGTCAATACTTTTGAAGGGCTTGCAAGGTTAAGCGAAAAACGTAATAAGCCTGTAGAAGCCCTTGCCTACTACAAACAAATGGTTGCCATGCGCGACTCATTAGCCATGAAAGAAAATACAGAAAAAATGAACATGATAGAGCATGGCGAAAAAGACTCTACCATTGCCACCAAAGATGCACATATCCAACAAGCAAATTTAATATTTATAATTGTAAGCATTACAGTCAGTGTTTTGCTTGTTTTGTTAGGTTGGATTTACCGTCAAAACAAAGTACAACTCAAAATAAGCCGAGCATTAGCCGAGAGAAACATAGAAGTTACGGAGCAAGCTCACAAATTGCAACAAATACAGCATGAAATTATAGCGCAAAGAGACAAAATAGAAATTCAAAATAACGGACTTGCTGCCCAAAATTTGAAGAATACGCAAAGTATTCAAGCCGCTTTGACTATACAACAAGCCTTATTGCCTTTTGAAGAACGTGTGAAGCGTATACTTTTGGCTCATTTTGTTGTATATTTGCCTAAAGACATTGTTTCAGGGGATTTTTATTGGATAGAACAAGCCCATGACAAAAACATCC
>JAYTNK010000002.1:0-1519 GCA_043748375.1 Cytophagales bacterium | reverse complement strand
ATACATTTCTTCTTCTTCAAGAAAGAAAATCAAGCGTTTTTTGTCGAGGCTTTTTACATCAAAAGTCAATACAGGCTCGCCTTCAAAAGTAGCTTCTTGGTACATTTTGATGGTGCTTTCTATTTCATCTACTTGAAAGTAGAACTTGGCAAAAATAGCCTGCCCGAAGCGCGTATTGCCATAATGCCACAGCATATTATCACGAAACATAAACCAAACATCACTCGTTTTCTGAATGATTCTGTCGGCTTCTGTTTCTTCTATGCCCATCTGATACAGCTCTTCTCTGTAATGAAAAGATGCTTTTGCGTTTGATTCCCACACGCCTGCGCGGGTAATGGTTTCTTGAATATTCATTTTTTTAGGGGGTGTTTGAGCTACGGCTGTATGAAATGCCGTAGCGATTAACAAGTGTAGAAAAATTGTACTTTTCATAATCACTTGATTTCAAAACTTTGGCTACTCCAACTTACTTTGAAAGTGGTATTTTTCGGTTTGCCGTTTGAATATTCCCAAGTGCTTTCGAGCGTGCCATTGGTAGGGCTATCAAGCATAAAAGTAAAACTTGCCTTCGTGTTGATAGGTCTATCTTTCGCATTGGCTTCTGCAAACGTCTTTTCTAAAGATTTTTGGCGGGTTTTGCTCATGATGACATACTCACCATCATTGCCCAGATTTTCGCCAATTCGTTTGTCTTGGTTGAAGTCCACGAGAGCCAAATTGAGCATATAGCTACAATCCGTATCGTTATGGTTCGCGCCTGAAACAGCCGAAAAATACATCAAATAATACACACCTTCAGCTACTTTGTGCTTGCCTACGGGCATAATAATCGATTTGCTAATATCGCTCACATTGTCATAGAGCAGTTTTTTATAGTCTATTTTGCCTATAGTTTCGCTCTTGATTTGGTTTTTGAGTGCGTTTTTACATTCTTTCTCGCCTACAGTCTTGCCTACTTTGAGGTCAGGAAAGCCCTTTAAAAAGGCTTCTTCAGCTTTGTCTTGGGCATACAGCGCAGAACCAAACAGGCAAAAAGCAAATGCTAAACCTGCAAAAAGCATTTTTTGAGAAAAAAATATTTTTTTCATAATTTTTTTTGTTTTTTTGGATTTTTTATAGAATTAAATTTTGTATTTAGTTTAGCTTTTTTCTAATAAAATGAGCATCAAAAACGCTTTTGAAACAGCTAAAGGATACTCAAGAATACGCTTATTTGTTTGGGCATTTTTGATGATGCCTCCGTCTATCAAAAACATAGTACGTCCATTTTGGGCAGATTTGACTTTATTGCCATCTAACAAAAACAGGTTTTTGTTATTTTCCAATGACTTGAATTTTTTGCCATCAAAGTCATACATACTTTTGCTGTCGCTTTGGCGCACTACTTTATTGCCTTCAAGTCTATAAAGTGTGGTACTTGAGCCGTTTGCTTTCATGGTCTTACCATCTATTTTGTAGATAGTTTGATTGCTTTGCAAATCTTTCACATTTTGGGCTTTTAGGGCAAAAGATATGC
>JAYTNK010000001.1:0-1882 GCA_043748375.1 Cytophagales bacterium | reverse complement strand
CTGGCAGGCAAGTTGGGAACTTGCTTGCCTACCCATCACCTAAAAATACAAGAAAAAATTAATGCTCTTTTAATCTTATCATTCAAATATTTTTGTGATTTTTGCAGAATTCTTATTCCACTTCCATGACGAAAAGAAAAATCTTACACTTATTCTGCTTGCTGTTGATAACGGCTCGCACTGCTTGGGCGCAAGACATACAAATTCAGTTATTAGATAAAACCAACCTACAGCCTATTGTAGGGGCGGTAATTAGTTATACGAACCAAGCAAACACGTCTGTAGCAGTACTTTCAGATGCACAGGGAAATGCCTTACTTGCCTCCCTGGCAGGCGAGGTGCTTATATCTATGACAGGCTATCGCAACATGAAATATAGTGCAGAAATACTCACGCAAACGCCCAAAATTTATTTGTCGGAACAAGTTAATTCCTTAGATGAAATTGTAGTGTCAGCAAGCCGTTTTGAAGAAACGAAGCGCGATGTACCTCAACAAATAACCCTTATTGGAAGCAAAGAAATCGCCTTCAATAATCAAGGCAACATAGCAGATTTGTTGCAACAATCGGGGCAAGTATTGGTGCAGAAAAGCCAAGCAGGAGGCGGTAGCCCTATTATGCGTGGTTTTGAGGCAAATAAGGTGCTTATGGTAGTAGATGGTGTTCGTATGAACAACGCCATTTATCGAGGGGGACACCTTCAAAACGTGATAACTCTCGACCAAGCGGTATTAGAGCGTATCGAAATTGTTTTTGGACCTGGTTCGGTAATGTATGGAAGTGATGCCTTAGGGGGAGTAATGCACTTTCACACACGCAAGCCACAATTCAATAAGACAGGGGCGAATGCGTACTTGCGTTATGCGTCTGCCTCCTCTGAACAAGTTGGACACATAGGTTGGAATATAGCTTCAAAGCGTATAGCGTGGGTAGGTGGTGTTACGCGTTCTTTGTTTGGCGATATGCAAACAGGCAATATCCGCAATGATGCCTATGGCGATTGGGGCAAGCATCTCAAATATGCAGAGCGCGTAGATGGAATCGATGTAGAAACTATAAACAGTAACACTAATTTACAAAAAAATACAGGCTATAAACAGATAGATGTTTTGCAAAAAGTAGCTTTTAAAATAAATGATAATATTACCTATACCATTAATTTTCAATATTCCACTACGACTGATGTTTCCCGTTATGACCGCTTAACAGAACTTGCAAGTGGCAAACTCCGCTTTGCGCAATGGTATTATGGGCCACAAAAACGTCTCCTAGTAGCCAATCATTTGGAATGGAAAAATTTAGGCTTTGCTGATTTAGGAAGGCTAACACTTGCCTACCAAGACATAGAAGAAAGCCGACACGAGCGTAAATTTGGAAACGCAAACATGAGTCATAGAACCGAAAATGTAAAACTCTTAACAGCTAATTTAGACTTTTCTAAACAAATTAAAAAAAGCGAATTGCGTTATGGCATTGACATCGCTCATAATAAAGTTACTTCTACAGCCTTTGGCGAAAATATTGTTACAAGGGTTCAAAGTCCTATCAACACCCGTTATCCTGATGGTGGTTCTACCATAAATTCTTTTGCAGGGTATTTTACGCATACGCTTGAACTTAATAAAAAACTTATTGCCACGCAAGGTTTGCGTTACAGCATAGTTAATTTATCCACTAAATTTATAGAAAAAACCTTTTTTCCTTTTCCATTCAGTGAGGCTACCCAAAATAATAAGGCACTCAATGGTAACATTGGCTTGATTTATATGCCTAAAGGCGAATGGCGTTTCGCTGTTAATACTGCCACAAGTTTTCGCGCACCCAATATAGATGATATAGCGAAGGTGTTCGATACTACTACAGGCACAGCAACCACTGTAGG